>CAMWJT010000169.1 GCA_947174625.1 uncultured Ruminococcus sp. | reverse complement strand
ATTTTATTGCGTGATCTGTATCGCTATCAACCGCATACACTGTCCAAACCAGAAGAAAAACTGCTTGCTTTGTTCCAGAAAGAACGGGAGACAGCCTCAGACGTGTATCAGACGCTCACAGATTCAGATCTGAAATTCGGGATGATCCTGGATGAAGACGGCAATTCTGTAGAACTGACAGACACCAATTATATACTCTATCTCCAATCTGCAAACAGAAACGTCCGTAAATCTGCGTTCCGGACGTTATACGCATCTTATCAGCAATATCAGAATACGTTTGCCGCATTATATGCCGGACAGATTGAAACAGAAAAGACACTTGCACAAGCACGGAAATTCGATTCTGCACTTGCCATGTCCCTGTTTGCGGATTCCGTAACACCGGAAATCTATCAGAATATCATTGAAAATATCTCCGGACACCTGGATGTCCTGTTCCGGTATTATCAACTCAAGAAAAAAGTTCTGAAACTGGAAGAACTGCATATCTATGATATTTACTTGCCGTTAATCACAGAAGCATCCCAGAAATACAGTTATGAAGAAGCCGTACAGCAAGTACTCTCCGCAATGGAGATCTTCGGGGAAGAGTATGTGCAGATTCTCAAAAAAGGTTATGCCGACAGGTGGGTGGATGTCTATCCCAACCAGGGCAAGACAGGTGGTGCATTCTCCGGGGGTTGTGCGACAACAGATCCGTATATTTTACTGAATTTTCAGGGACTCGAAGAGGACGTTTCTACACTGGCACATGAATCCGGACACTCCATGCACAGTTACTTCACCAGAACCAACAACCCAATTCAATATGCAGATTATACAATTTTTGTGGCAGAAGTACCGTCAACTGTGAATGAGTTGATTCTTGCTTATTATAAATTAGAACATTCGCAGAGCCGGGCAGAAAAATTATCTGTTCTGAATCATCTCATGGAGCTGTACAAGGGGACAATCTACAGACAGATCATGTTTGCGGAATTTGAAAAGATCACACATGAACTGGCAGAACAAGGAGAAATCCTCACGGCAGATCTGTTAAATCAGAAATATTATGCCTTAAATCAGAAATATTTCGGCAATGAAGTGATTCTTGATCCGGAAATTGCGTTTGAATGGATGCGCATCCCGCACATGTATTATAATTTTTATGTCTATAAATATGCCATCGGCTTGACAGCCGCAAGTCATATTGTAAAGAGAATCCGGAATCAGGAACCGGGCGCATTAGAAGATTATTTTGCATTCCTGAAAACAGGGAGCAAGAAAAATCCGATTGAATCGCTGAAAATTGCAGGTGTGGACATGACCGGGACGGACGTATTCGACAGTGCAATTACGATGTTCAGCGAAGTGATCCAGGAATTTGAAAAAATTTATTCCGGGGAGGCAGATTAATATGCCGTCACCAGAAGGAAAACTCCTGACAGAATTCATGTACCGGTTCAGCAATTTCAATCCGGTGGAAAATCCGGATGTGATTGGAAAATTCCGGAAACTCAACCGGATAGTCGTCAAAAATGCTTATTGTCCCAAAGGATTTATCTTATCCAGGGAATCCACAGCATCCGGGACAAGATACGAACGGATCACAAAAGCCGGAGCTGACAGAAATCATAAATTGATATTATATTTTCATGGCGGAGCGTATCAGGCAGGATTGTTATATTTTTACAAAGATTTTGCACCGGATTTTTACCGGGAATCCGGTGGGGCAGAAATCATCTATCTGGATTATCGTCTTGCGCCGGAATTTCAATATCCGGTACAGCTCCGGGAAGCGTTGGATCTGTGGGACAATATCACCCAAAATCAGAATTATCAGCCGGAAAATATTATTATTGGCGGAGATTCTGCCGGGGGAAATCTGGTGCTTGCCATGATGCTGTGGCTTCGGGATCATCATCAGAAATTGCCGAAAGCCGCATTCTGTATTTCGCCCTGGGCAGACATGACCGGAAGCAGCACAAGTGCAAGATCCAATTACGGCAAAGATGTAGAATTCGGACAGCCTGGGAAGATCATGACAGAAGAGATCAGTAAAATTCTGCATGACAGTGAAATTTATGCCTGGCTTTCCGAAAAAGACCGAAAAGAAAATAGACAGAATCCTTATATCTCTCCTGTTTTCGGGAATTATCAGAATTTTCCGCCGATGTTGTTCACCGCAGGCAGAGACGAAATGTTACTCGGTGATACGCTGACGCTTGTCCGGAAATTCAAAAATCTGGGGATTCCCGTCCGGTGTGACATTCAACCGGGGATGTGTCATATTTATCCGGTATTCCGGCATTTTTCTCCGGAAAGCAGTCACTCTTACTGGTGTATTCTGAATTTTATTCGGCGCATATTTGAATTATAGTCAACCCCACCGGCTTCAGACGGTGGGTAGTTGCTATTATGAATTAATAATTCTGAAATTCTCTTGCAATTTTTCAGAATTTATGCTATAATAAAATTATAAATTTAATTATAATACACAGAAAGGATTTTTGTAAATGGGTCTTTTAAGAGCAATCAGTACAGCCGTCAGCTCCACAATGGCGGATCAGTGGAAAGATATTTATTACTGCGACGACATGCCGTCCAATGTCCTGGTGATGCGTGGAAAGAAAAGAACTTCTTCCAGATCTTCCAACCGGAAAGGCAATGAAGATGTCATCACAAATGGCAGTATGATTACTGTCATGAACGGACAGTGTCTGATTATCGTGAACAATGGAAAAGTGGATCTTGTCTGCGCACAACCCGGACAGTTTGAATATCAGGAATCCAGTGAACCGGGGATTTTCGGTGCGGATTCGTTCAAAGAAGCCGTCAGCTCCACATTGCGGACAATCCGTACAAGATTCACATTCGGCGGAGATACATCCACGATCCAGAGAGCCTATTATTTTAATCTCCGGGAGATCACGGGGAATAAATTCGGAACGCCTGCGCCTGTTCCGTTCCGTGTCGTAGACAGAAACATTGGTTTGGATATTGACATCAGCGTCCGTTGCAACGGTGAATATACTTATCAGATTGTCGATCCGCTGTTATTCTACAGCGCTGTCAGCAGTGCCATTACAGGACAATTCACAGCAGAGCAATTAGCAGGGACAATCAAGAGTGAATTTTTATCCGCATTACAACCTGCTTTTGCCAGAATCTCTGAAATGGGTATCCGTTACAGTGCATTGCCGGGGCATACAACGGAACTTGCAGATGCTATGAATCAGGCACTTGTACAGAGATGGGAGAAAGAAAAGGGTATCAAGATCGGGAAAGTTTCGATTAATTCCATCACAGCACCCAAAGAAGATGAAGAATTAATCAAACAGGCACAGCGAACAGGCATGTTCCAGAATCCTGGTATGGCGGCGGCAACGCTGACAGCGGCGCAAGCAGATGCTATGAAGCTAGCGGCAGGCAACAGCAACGGTGCAGCAATGGGATTTATGAACATGAACATGGCACAACAGCAAGGCGGTATGAATGCCGGAAATCTCTACCAGATGCACATGCAGAATCAGCAGAACCAGAACCAGCCAGTACAGAATGTTGTAAATCCGGTGCAGGATGCTAATACTTGGAGCTGTTCTTGTGGCACGCAGAATACAGGAAAATTCTGCAAAGAGTGTGGCAGTCCCAAACCTGTTGCACAAGATACCTGGACATGTACATGTGGTACACAGAATACGGGCAAATTCTGCAAAGAATGTGGCAGTCCCAAACCTGCTAATACGAATGCTAATAATAATACATGGACATGCACCTGCGGTGCGCAGAATACAGGCAGATTTTGTGCAGAGTGCGGAAAGCCAAAGCCTGCGGCGGCAAAGATCTATCGTTGTGACAAATGCGGATGGACACCGGAAAATCCATCGAGACCGCCGAGATTCTGTCCGGAATGCGGTGACGTATTTGACAGCAATGATTTAGTATCTTAAAAATATTAAATATCAAAAAAAAAGGGGGTTATTGTG
>CAMWJT010000168.1 GCA_947174625.1 uncultured Ruminococcus sp. | reverse complement strand
TGATAATGATAATACAAAGTGGCTGCCGTATAAAGTACATAGTTTGGACACGGAAGGTATCATGGAACTGCTATATGACAGGTGGCTTTCAGAATCAGTGAAATGCTATATTTCAAAAAGTCTTAATTTAAGTTATGACATTGAAGAAGGCAAGTATAAGATAAAAAAACTTTGTAGGCTTATTGCCTTGCTTCATGACATCGGAAAGATAACGCCTGCATTTCAGAGCAGGATAACTTCAAATATAGAAAATCATACGGAAATGCTTGCTCGCAACGGACTGAAAGTTTCCGGCATTCCCGAAGCATCTAAATCACCTCACAACATTGCAGGACAGGTTATTCTTGAAGAACTTGGATTTCCAAAAGAGATTGCTATAATAGTTGGTTCACATCACGGGCGAGCTGTACAGAATTACAGAAATCAGCTCAGTTACCGTTCCAATTACTTTGGATTCAGGAACGAACAAGAACAGGAATGGCGTAGACTGTGGACGGAATGGGTTGATTATGCACTCAAAAAAACAGGTTGGACTTCTATTAACGAGCTTCCGAAGCCTAATGTTAAAGTACAGATGCTACTTACTGGAATCTTGATAATGTGTGACTGGATAGCCAGCAATATGAATTATTTTCCGTATATTGATGTAGAAAGCAGTATCAGCGACGAAGAATTTTTGAACAGAGTTACATATGCGTGGAATAAGTTGAATCTTCCCGAATGCTGGTATGCTGAAATTATTTATGATTTTCTAGAATTTTTCAGAGAAAGATTTTCATATGAGCCCAATCTTGTGCAAAAAGCTATTATGAACATAGTATCTGAAAATCATAAAGAGGGACTATATATACTTGAAGCACCTATGGGAATTGGCAAAACGGAGGCGGCACTTGCCGCTGCAGAAATCCTTGCTTCAAAATTCGGAGCAGGCGGCATTTATTTCGGACTTCCTACACAGGCAACGGCAAACGGTATCTTTGGCAGAATCCGTGATTGGGCAAAGGGCTGCGACAAGGAAAAGCATACTATTCGTCTGGCACATGGTATGACTGAGCTGAATGAAGAATATCAGGAGATGTTCAAGGGAAAAGCTACAGATTCAGGAGATGAAGGCGTTATCGTTCATGAATGGTTTGAAGGCAGAAAACAGGCTTTGCTCGCAGATTTTGTGATTGCTACAATTGATCAGTTTCTTCTTGCTTCGCTGAAACAGAGACATGTGATGCTGCGCCATCTGGGACTTTCCGGCAAGATTGTGATAATTGATGAATGTCATGCCTACGACACCTATATGAATGTTTATCTTGATCGCACATTGACATGGATGGGTGCATATAACATTCCTGTCATTATACTTTCAGCAACTCTTCCGCCACAGAGAAGAAACGAATTGGTGAAAGCCTATCTTAATCAGAAAAAAGATAGTTTGATTTCAGGTGAAAATATCCTGGCTTATCCCATGATTACATGGACATCTGGAAAAGAGGTAACGCAGAAAGCTGTTGAGAGTGCTATGCCGGATAAGCATATCACCGTGAACAGAGTGGATGAATCTAATCTGATTACTATGCTTTCCGAAAGACTTTCGGACGGAGGATGTGCAGCGATCATCGTCAATACTGTAAGCTATGCACAGCAGTTAAGTAAAAAAATATCTGAAGAAATGTCCGATTTTTCGGTAATTTGTTTTCACAGCCGATTTACTGCTGCTGACCGTGCAGCTATCGAGAAAAAATTTCTTGAAGCAGTAGGAAAAAATTCCTGCTATCATGACAGAAACAGGCTTATTGTTGTGGGAACTCAGGTAATCGAGCAGTCTCTTGATTTGGATTTTGACTTTATGGTGACAGAGCTTTGTCCTATGGATCTGCTGCTCCAACGTTCAGGCAGACTTCACCGTCATCCAAGAATACGTCCTGACAGACTAAAAAATGCAGAGATTGTAATTCTTTGTCCTGCTGACAGCAAAAGCAATCATATATACAGTGAATGGATACTCAAAAGAACAGAAAAGTATTTGCCAAAGTCGTTAGTGATTCCGGAGTGTATCCCGTACCTTGTAAGCAAAGTATATGATGCGCCTGAGAATGATGAGGAACGCAACAGCGATGCCTGGAAAGAGTTTGAAAGAGTTCGGAGCGATAAAAAAACGAAAGCTGAAAAATATTGTATAAAATCTAATATGCTTAAATCTCGCTTATGGACGTCATTAGCTGACTTTCTAGATGATGATGCAGGAAATAATTCTGATGCTGAGGCTTCAGTAAGAGACACTGACGAAACGATTGAAGTAATTATAATGCAGAAAAAAACAGATCATATCTACTGTCTGCCCTCGGCAATAGATTCGGTAGTTTCGGTAGTCTTTGATACGACACTTGCACTCAGTGACGAAGAAGCAAGAATGATAGCACTACAACGTCTGAAACTTCCATTGTATTTCAGCCAGAAATACAATTTTAATAATACTGTCAATGCGCTTGCTAGTATGCCAAAGAACTGGAGAACTTCAAAATGGCTTGACAAGGAGCTGTTTTTGCTGATGGACGAAAACTCTGAAGCCGAACTCATAGGAAAGAGACTGCATTATAGTAAAGAACGTGGACTTGAAATAATAGCAGAACAGAGGTGAACTATGGAAAGAGAATTTAATCTTATTGACGAACCGTGGATATGTGTTCGGACGACTGACCTGACGGTGAAAGAAGTAAGCCTTAAAGATATATTTTTCAATGCGCATCTATACACAGAGCTTGCAGGTGAGACAAAACCGCAGGACTTTGCTGTATTGAGACTGCTTCTTGCGATCATGCACACAGTATTTTCACGATATGACAGCAATGGAGATGATGTTGATTCTGATGCTGATGAGATGCCAGATTTCGCATTTGAAAACTGGTACAATATCTGGAACGCTGGATATATTCCGAATAAACCTATAGAGAAGTATTTTGGAGAGTGGCACGACCGCTTTTTTCTGTTTGACGAGAATGATCCGTTTTATCAGTCAAATGCAGTGCATGGAAAAGGTAATCCATATAGCACTGCAAAAATGATAGGTTCCTTGTTTGAAAGCGGTAATAAACCGAGATTGTTTTCGGACAGGTATAACGACGGTCGGCTTCTTTCGTATCCGGAAGCGGCACGATGGCTTCTGCATATCAACTGTTTTGATGATATTGCCGCAAAAAATCCTACTCCCAAAAAGACGTGGACAGGCAAATTGTCGCTTATCGCTGTGAAAGGGGAAAATCTTTTTGAAACATTGATGCTGAATTATCATGCCGTCTATGATTCTGATCATGAAATATATAAAAGTCATCCTTCGTGGGAGTCTGATACTAATATAAGTGCGTTTAATCGTCTGATAGCGATTCCGGATAATCAGGCGGCATTGCTTTCATTGCAGTCAAGAAGGGTTTATCTATGCAGAGAAAATGGCATGGTGACTGGGTATTATATTTCTGGCGGAGATTACTTTGAGGAAGAGGATATAAAAAACGAACAGATGACCATGTGGAAAAGTTACAAGGAAAAAAAGAATGCTACTGTCTGGAAATATAAACCGAAATCTTATGATACTTCCAAAAAAGCATGGCAGGAATTTGGAAGTATTGTTATCGGTGATAATACAGAATCCTACAGAACTCCGGGAATTATGAACTGGATCAACTATTTATTGAATCATAGTATTCTTGACAGTGATTATATGATAAAAATCAGTACAGCAGCAGTCATATATGACTATGGACAGGCTACTTCTCTTCCTGTGATTGACATGGTGAGCGACGGTCTGACATTTCATTCACAGCTTCTTCTTGAGATTGGTTTTGCGTGGAGAAATCGCATCAATGACGAAATTGAAAAATGCAATAAAGCTGCAATGGCTGTGTATATTCTTTACAAGAATCTTCAAAAAGCCTGCGGAAGAACAGACAAGGACGCCAAAACAGAGCAGTCAGGAGAGG
>CAMWJT010000167.1 GCA_947174625.1 uncultured Ruminococcus sp. | reverse complement strand
GGATTTCGCCTATGGCAAAAAAAATGAAATTAACCGATGCTGCAAGAGATTTGCAGGTTTCTCCGAAAGAACTGGTTGTTTTTCTGGAAGAACATCTCGGCGAGAAAAAAACGACAAGCAGTTCTGTGACAGAACGGGAAGTGAATCTCATATTAGAGTTTTACAGCCAGAAGTCCAATGTCAGCAGTTTTGATGCCTATTTTGCGACAAGAAATCAGGAGCAGAAAAATCAGAAAAATCAAAACACAAAACAGAATCAGAGAAATCCGAAAAATCAGGCAAATCAGGATAAATCCAGAAAGCCCAGAAAACCAGATTCTAAATCAGATGCGAAGCCGGATGCTAAACCCGATCTGAAATCCAATCCGAAACATGATAAATTCCAGATCAATCCCAATTCTGCCAATTCCGGAATAAAAAAACAGCGCAAGGAAGAAAAACGCAGAAAAGCTCCCCAGGAACGTGGCGAAAAAACTCGTCTGGGTGGTATCATCAGCACCGAAAGCGTTGTCAGCTCCGAACAGCGTCCGGCTGAGAATTCCGGAAAGCGCCGGACTGTAGATACTCGTGGCAGTTATATCGAACTGGATAAATACAACGAACGTTATGAACAGATTGCGCCTGCGGACAGAAGAAAAGATAATTATTCTACCAAGAAGCAGAAAATCAATCAGAAATCCGCACAGCGTGGCAAGAAAAATAACAGTCGCAAGCAGGAAACAGAGGCACAGAGATTGTCCCGGCTGGAGCTGGAACGTGCCAGAAAACAACAGCTCAAAGTCAAGATTCCGGATTCCATTCAGGTCGGAGAACTGGCAAGCCGTCTGAAAATTACGGTTTCCAAAGTCATTGGTAAATTAATGGGTCTGGGCATCATGGCAAGCATCAATGAAGAAATTGATTTTGACACAGCAAGCTTAGTCGCTGAAGAACTCGGCGCAAAAGTGGAAAAAGAAGTCATCATGACAATCGAGGAACGATTGATCGAATCCGAAGAAGTGGACGAAGAAAATCAGCAGCCACGTCCACCGGTCGTTGTTGTCATGGGACATGTCGATCATGGTAAAACTTCCATCCTGGACAGGATCCGTCATGCAAATGTCACGGCATCCGAAGCAGGCGGCATCACACAGCATATTGGTGCTTATCAGGTCAAGCATAATAATCAGATGATTACATTCCTGGACACACCCGGACATGAAGCATTCACGTCCATGAGAGCCCGTGGCGCAAACATCACGGATATTGCAATTCTCGTTGTTGCCGCAGATGATGGCATTATGCCACAGACAGTTGAATCTATCAATCATGCCAAAGCCGCCGGAACATCTGTCATTGTTGCCATCAACAAAATGGACAAAGAGGCAGCCAATCCGGACAGAGTTCTGCAACAGCTCACGGAATACGGACTTGTCTGCGAAGAGTGGGGCGGTGACACAATCTGCATTCCCGTTTCTGCCAAGACCGGCGAAGGCATCAACGAATTATTAGAAAATATTTTACTAGTTGCCGAAGTCAAGGAATTAACCGCCAATCCGGATCGTCTTGCCAAAGGCACGGTTGTAGAAGCCAGACTGGACAAGGGCAGAGGTCCAATCGCAACGCTCCTGGTGCAGAAAGGTACGCTCCACACCGGAGATATTATCATTGCCGGTACAGCCGTGGGCAAAGTCCGTGTGATGACAAATTATAACGGCAATACGGTCAAAATTGCAACACCGTCCGTACCGGTAGAGATCACGGGTCTGGATGAAGTCCCCTGTGCTGGTGATATTTTCGATGCTGTCGAAGATGAACGTCTTGCAAAAGAACTGGTAGAACAGAGAAAGCATGAAGCCAAAGAAGCCATGTTCCAGAATACAGGTCACAAGCTCACACTGGATAATCTGTTCAGTCAGATTGCAGAAGGCGAAACAAAAGAACTCCCGATTATCGTCAAAGCTGACGTACAGGGCAGTGCAGAAGCCGTCAAGACATCCCTTGAAAAATTGTCCAATGATGAAGTCCGTGTCAGAGTGATTCATAGTGCTGTCGGTGCTGTCAAAGAAAGTGATGTCATGCTTGCCAACGCATCCAATGCCATCATTGTCGGATTCAATGTCAGACCGGATAACGGTGCAGCGGAGAGTGCCGCAAGGGACGGCGTGGACATCCGGTTATACAGAATTATCTATGATGCGATTGAAGAAATCACCACGGCTATGAAGGGCATGCTTGCACCGAAATTCCGTGAAGTCATCCTGGGAAAAGCCGAAGTCCGTCAGTTATTCAAGATTTCCAGTGTCGGCACAGTTGCCGGGAGTTACGTCCTGGAAGGCAAGCTGACAAGACAATGCCAGATCCGGATTGTCCGTGACGGCATTATCATTGCAGACGATCACATTGCAGGTTTACAGCGTATGAAAGACTCTGTCAAGGAAGTTGCAAGCGGTTATGAGTGCGGTATCAGCCTTGAAAAATTCAATGACATCAAGACAGGCGATATTTTCGAAGCCTATATCATGGAAGAATATCAGCCGGAATAATCCGGCTGAACCCCGCCGGGGTTTTTTATTAATTATAGTAATTATCACAGACAGCAGGTGATCGCATGGAAAATCAAGAAAAAGATACTAATACTAAAAAATCACCGGCGCAAGTGCCGGAATCCTATACCAGAATGTGTACTAAAGATATGCTTCAGTATTGCGAAGAAACGCTTGCCTGGGAAGAATTCGGTGCGGTTGATATTTTTTTCTTCGAGTCCGTCAAAAAAATTCTGCTCGGACAATGCCCGGATGTGCAGATTTCTGAAAGCTCTGAAAATTCCGGAAATTCTGAATCATAAAATTACGCTGTACAGAAAGGATGAAACCAGATTATGCCAAGCTTTAAAAATAATCGTATGTCGGAAGATATTCACAGAGAACTGACGGATATTTTCCGGTTCGTCAAAGACCCCAGAGTCAGCCGTATGCTCTCTGTGGTGCGTGTGGAGCTTGCCGGGGACGGCTCACACTGTAAAGTCTATGTGTCCAGTCTCTACGGTCTGGAAGACACCCGGCAGTCTGTGAAAGGTCTCCGGAGCGCCGCCGGATTCATCCGGCGAGAACTGTTTTCCCGGCTCAAAATGCGCAAGAGTCCGGAACTGGAATTTATCGCCGATGATTCCATTGCAAGAGGCGCAGAAGTAACCAGAAAATTAGATCAGATTCAAATTGATTCTGAAAATTCAGAAAATTCAGAAAATCCAGAGGAGAAATTGCATGAACAGGATTGATCTGAAAGAAACTGCCGAATTTCTCCGGAATTCCAAAGATGTGCATATCCTGATCCACAGAAATCCGGATGGCGACTGCATCGGCGCAGGCTATTCCCTGCAAGCAGTTCTGAAATCTCTCGGAATCCGTTCTAGAGTGCTTTGCTCTGATCCGATTCCGGAACGGTTCGCTTTTTTATTACCTGAAAATCCTGAAAATTCAGAAGATTTTCCGGCAGAGTCTATTATCTCTGTTGATCTTGCAGACGAAAAATTACTCGGTGATCTGGAAGAATCCTATACCGGAAAAATTCAGCTCTGTATTGATCATCACATTTCTAACCGGCTTTATGCAGAATCTGTCCTACTGGAAGAACATGCAGCGGCGGCTTGTGAAATTTTATACAAGCTCTATCGTTTCATGAATGTCCCGTTCACAGAACAGATTGCAAAATGTCTGTTTACTGGCATGTCTACAGATACCGGCTGTTTTAAATTCAATAATACCACACCGGAAACGCATCTGTTTGTCGCTGAAATCATGCAGGAATTCCCTCAGATCCGTTATGATCTGATTAACCGGGAAATGTTTGATGTGAAAAGTCCTGCCCGGATCAAAGCTGAAATTCTGATGTTGCAACAGATGGAATATTATCTGAACGGACAATGCACGATGGTCTGGGCGACATTGGATCTGTGCCGGGAACAGCAGGTAAATGAAGCCGATTTAGAG
>CAMWJT010000166.1 GCA_947174625.1 uncultured Ruminococcus sp. | reverse complement strand
GCATCCCTGTTATCTGTTCCAGTCTATTGCGTAGGCTTGCACTGGCTGACGTGATATATTTATTTTATAATTTTAAATGGGAGGATGAACCCGATGCTCAAATCAAAATTCGGCAAGAAGCTTGCGTCTAGCATCACAGCGCTGGCTATGGTTGCAAGCGCATCCGCAGCTTCTATCTCTACCCTGACCGCTTCAGCAGGTATGCTGACCGGCGAGGGTACATTTGAAACCGGCGCAGGTCTGCCGTGGCATATCTGT
The DNA here is from genome assembly GCA_947174625.1 of uncultured Ruminococcus sp. Taxonomy (GTDB): domain Bacteria; phylum Bacillota; class Clostridia; order Oscillospirales; family Ruminococcaceae; genus UBA3855. The sequence goes on along the minus strand of CAMWJT010000166.1, from coordinate 3,721 downwards.
GAGAACGGTACTGCATCCATGGCGTTCGAGATCAACGACGGCGTTTACGCAATCGAAATCAAGAACCCCGGCGGTGCTTCCAACGGCGGTGAGGACAGATGGGACTGCCAGTTCCGTCACAGAGGTCTGTCTATCACTTATGGTCACAAATATCGTATTACTTACTCTGTCTATGCAACAAATTCTGGTCATGTTTATTCCAAACTCGGTGACGTAACAAATGATAACGCTGAGTACTGGCACGGCAATGGTAACCTGCTGGACCTGAATACTTACACTCCCGGCATGTCTCAGTCCGATCTGGAAACTGCTCTGATGAATGCAAGCGGTAAGGAAACAACAAGCGACCAGAATAACTGGGACATCAAGTATTATGAGGGCTGGGACAAGTGGAAGTCTGAGGACATTCCGGCTAAGACATGGGTGACAAAGTCCTACGAGTTCTATATTAGCAAGGAACTCATGAACAACGATCTTGGTACACATCCAGAGGGCAAGAAGACAGTTGAGTGGACATTCCACTTCGGTGGCGATGGTCAGTATACACAGTCCATCTGCTTCCCGGCAGGCACAATTATCAAGTTTGATAATCTGGCTTTGATTGACATGGATGGTAAAGAAAATGACTTTGTTCCGGATCCGCCTAAGGAACAGAAAGACATTGTACTGAACCAGGTTGGCTTCTATCCGAATCTGGCAAAGAAAGCAACACTCGAAGTAGCACAGGGCACAGCTCCGCAGGCATTCGAAGTGAAGGATTCCTCCGGCACAGTTGTATTCTCTGGTACAGGCAGTGCAACAAAGTATGATGCAACAGCAGAAGAATACGTACAGGAACTGGATTTCTCCGACCTGAAAACAGTCGGCACAGGCTACACAGTCACATCCGGCGGCAAGGAATCCTTTAAATTTGATATCGGCGACAATATCTATGACGGCTTGCTGACAGATGCTATGAACTACTACTATCTGAACCGTTCCGGCGTGGATATTGAAAGTCAGTATATTTCTGACTCCAAGGATCAGTCTTCTAAGAATACTGGTACACTGACGCTGGCTCGTAAAGCCGGACATAAGCCGGATACTGCTTATGTGGCTGATGAGTGGGTATTCATCTACACAAGTGAACCGACTTACAGCAATTCTATTGATGTATCAGGCGGTTGGTATGATGCCGGCGACTATGGTAAATACGTTGTAAACGGCGGTGTCGCTATGTGGACACTGGCAAATACTTATGAGCGTGCAGTCGCACAGGGTAATGCTGCAAAGTGGGCAGACGGTTCCGGCACAGTCAAGATTCCGGAAACAGGCAACAGCACACCGGACATCCTGGATGAACTGATGTGGGAAGCTGACTTCTTCGAGTCCATGCAGCGTGCAGACGGCATGGTATACCACAAGATGCACGACTACAAGTGGACTGGTCTGGGCGTTATGCCGTATGTAGAAGACGGCGCAACTGAGAAAGATATTGCGACGAACAACCCGAAGCGTATTGTAAAACCGGCTACTTATGCCGCTACCCTGAATGCAGCAGCATCCTGGGCACAGCTCTCTCGTCTGCTGAAAGACTGTGGCAATTCCAAGGCTGCACATTATCAGGAACTGGCTGAAACGGCTTATGCCGCAGCGAAGAAAGCATACACAGCGAAATATGGCGATATCTATAAAGAAACTGACGGCGACTACACCAAGGATGACATGTTTGCACCTCTGGAACAGAACAAGGGCGGCGGACCTTACGGTGATACCCGTGTATCTGACGAATTCTACTGGGCTTCTGCTGAGCTGTATATCACAACAGGCAAGGACGAATACGGCACAGACATGAGAGCTTATAAGGATGCGTTTACCGTTCCCACAGCACTATATGGCGGCGAAAACAAGGGCGACCCGACATCCTTTACATGGGGTACTCTGGAAGCAATTGGTACACTGTCCCTGGCACTGAATCCGGATGTCCTGACAGATGCAGAAAAGAAGAAAGTAGAAGAAGCGATCCAGGCTGCTGCTGACTTCTATCTTGATGTAGAAGAAGAATCCGGTTATGGTTCTAACTACAAGGGTCAGGATTACTCCGTAACAGTTACTAGAATCAGTGGCGACGCAAGCTCCGAAGAGACAAAGGATCTTGTTGGCGCTTACGGCTGGGGCTCTAACTCCATGGTTGCCAACAACGCAATCATCATGGCATATGCGTATGACCTGACAAATGAGCAGAAATACATCGATGGCGTATCTTCTTCCCTTGACTACCTCATGGGCAGAAATGCAATGGAGAACTCTTATATCACAGGCTGGGGCTCTCAGACAACTGAATTCCCGCACCACAGATACTGGTGTCCGCAGATGAAGAATGGCTGGCCATATGCACCGTCCGGCTGTCTGTCCGGTGGTCCGAACTCTGCCATGAATGACCCGATGATCCAGGGCGCAGGCTACAAGATCGGCGAACTGGCACCGCAGAAGTGCTACTATGACCAGAATGACGCATGGTCTGTCAACGAGATCACAATCAACTGGAATGCACCTCTGGTATGGGTATCTGCCTTCATGGAAGACGAAGCTCCGAATGTTGGCGGAGATAATCCGAAGCCTACCACACCTTCTACTTCTAACGGCGAAGCAGATCCGAGCAAGATCCTCTGGGGTGATGCTAATGTTGACGGCGAAGTGGACATCAGAGACGTAGTTCTGATGAACAGAGTTTACGTAGGTGTTGACAAGGTAAGTCCGCAGGGCGCATTGAACGCAGACGTTGACCAGAGCGGCAAGATTGAACTTGCTGACTCCATGAACGTTCTGAAACTTCTGGTTCACCTGCTGGAGCAGACTGATTTCCCGATTAAGTAATTTAAAAATTACAAAATTAAGAAAGCAGGGCAGTTCTGAGAACTGTCCTGTTTTTTTTAATTTAAAATTTAAAATTTTCAAGACGCAAAATCTGTGTCCGGTTCTGTTTCCGGGACAGATTGCTTTTTGTCTATGAAAAATTCTGAAGTGATGCCGATTTCGCCTTTTACCGTGTAAACGGCATGACACTGCATCCCTTCCGGTGTTGTCTGAAATTCTAGTTTTCTGTCAAGAATTTCCGTATCTGCCAGAAAATTTTTTTCATAACGGACAAGATCAGAATTCAGGGCAAGCCGGACTTCTTCTTCTGAACGTTCCGTGATGGAAGTCTGTGTCTCAGATGTAATTTTCTGAAGCATCCCACAGGGGAGTTCCTTGCCGAGCAACTGAAAAGAGACATCCCGTTCCGTGCTTTGAGATTCTGCATAATCCGGATGAATGAACTGGAGTGGGATTTGAAGATTAAACAGTCTGAACCATTTTTGACGGACAGAATTCCCGGTCAGCTCCGTCCGGGATGTCAGGAACGGTTCTGTAAAATCTGTTTCCTGGTGATAGATCCCTGTAATTTTTGCATAAGCATGTCTGTAATATTGCTGATTCGTTTCCGGGTCTATAATTAATCCGTTTACGATAATATCTCCCTTGGCAACACCGTCCCCGATCAGACATTGCAGTTGACCGCTGTAGACTTCCACATTCGTGATCTGTGCATCATACCGGGCTATGATATGACAAGGCAGACGTTCCCGGAGCATTTCGACCTGGGGTGTTTCTTCGGTGACTTCGACGACAAGCTTGCTTCCATGATGACGCATACCTGCCCAGGAAATTTCAGGAATCTGTATCCGGAGCATTGTTTCAC
>CAMWJT010000165.1 GCA_947174625.1 uncultured Ruminococcus sp. | reverse complement strand
CCGAGCTTGCCTCTTGTCTCGTGGGCTCGGTGATGTGTATCAGAGACAGGTGCAGATCTCAGAATTTAATAACACTTTGCCGGCTTGAATCAATAATTTTGCCCTGGAACGACTTTGACAGAGTCCACGCTCTGCAAGCGCTATATCAATCCTGACTGCCATATGTGTAAATATATCGGCAGACTGCCTGTGCAGACAGATTGGATTTATCCAGTAAAACCGGGACGGATGCTTGTTTCAGAAAACAATCTGCGGAAACACGGACAAATTGTCCCTGAAAGCCGTACTGTGCCAGGAGAGAACCAAAAATAGTAGAAATCCCACCATAACCGCTGCTTTCTTCAAAAAAGATCACAGTTTTGTATGGCAGAGCAATTTCGACCAGTTCTTCCGGAACTGGAAAAATTTTTGTTAATTTCAGAATACTTGTCAGATAGCCTTTTTTTGCACAAGCACAATGCGCATCCCAGATTGCCTGATACACTCGCCCATAAGAAATCAATAACAGATCCGATCTGCACTCTGTCAAAATATAATCTGCATCTGAATTTTCTTTCGGGAAATTCATATCTGCATCATTCCCCCTCGGATAACGCACAGCCGTCAACCCGGATTCTTCATAAATCGCCTTTTTCAGACAGATTTTTAATTCTTCATAGCAAGCCGGAGAATAAATCGCCGTCCCCGGAATCGAAGTCAGCATGGGAACATCAAACGTCCCCTGATGTGTTTCCCCGTCTTCCCCGACAATCCCGGCACGGTCAATCCCCAGGACAACTTTTAATTTTCCGATCGAGACATCATGCAATAACTGATCATAGGCTCTTTGCAGGAACGTAGAATACACGGCAAATACCGGCTTCATCCCGGCGGATGCCAGTCCTGCCGCAAACGTCACGGCATGTTGCTCTGCAATGCCGACATCATAGAAACGTTCCGGAAATTTTTTCTGGAAATATTGCAGTCCTGTACCGTAAGTCATTGCCGCTGTGATAGCACAGATCCTGGAATCCTGCTTTGCAAGTTCCGTCAGTGCCTTGCCGAATTCGTCAGAATAGCAACCAGCTCCGGACACTTCCGGGTTTCCGGTCATCACATCAAACTGGGATACACCATGAAACTGACTGGGATTGCGTTCTGCCGGAGGATAGCCCTTGCCTTTGATCGTCTTGACATGAATAAACACCGGCGCATCATAACGCTTTGCCGTCCGGAGCGCTTCTTCTAATTCCTGAAAATTATGTCCGTCCACAGGTCCAAGATACACAAATCCGAACTGTTCAAACATAGTCGGCTGAAAAATCATACGTTTGACACTGTCCTTTGTTTTTTTGAGAACTCTGACTGCCGGTTCACCGACTTTGGGATTGCTTAATAAATTTTTCTCTAATTGCTGTTTGGTCTGGACATAATGTTCACTCTTCCGGATCGAACGCAGATAACCGGAAACAGCGCCGACATTGTGAGAAATCGACATATCATTATCATTCAGGATAACAATCAGATTCTTCATTTTTTTCTTGCCGCCGTTGTTAAGTCCCTCGAATGCCATACCGCCGGTCAATGCACCATCACCGATCACAGCAATGACATGATGTGGATTACCTTGCAGACGCATTGCCTCTGCAATACCGCATGCAACCGAAATCGAAGTACTGCTGTGACCGCTGATGAACGCATCATGTTCTGATTCTTCCGGTTTGGGAAATCCGGAAATTCCGTTTTCTTTCCGGATCGTGCAAAATTTTCCTGCACGTCCTGTCAGGATTTTATGTGTATAACACTGATGTCCGACATCCCAGATAATTTTATCTTTCGGCGAATCAAATACCCTGTGCAGAACCATTGTCAATTCAACCGTTCCGAGATTGGATGCCAGATGTCCGCCGTTCCTGGAGATGACACGCATCAGAAGCGAACGGATTTCCATGGCAAGCCTCCGGCACTGGTACACATTCATTTTTTTGAGATCCTGCGGAAGATTCATTTCAAAGAGTTTATATTCACCGAATTCCTGATTATTTTTACTCATAGATTATCACTCTTATTTTTATAATTATTTTATAATTATTATTTTTTATAATGGCATAAATGCGCCGATCAGAATCCCCAGAACTGCACCGCAGACAACTTGTAACGGCGTATGTCCGAGCAATTCTTTGAACTGATCTTTTTTATCCACAGGTGCTTCATCCGGAGACAGTAATTTCAACATGATAGCATTAAGCTGTTTCGCATGTTTTCCGGCTTCCAGACGGACATTTGCCGCATCATACATCACAACTGCCGAGATCACAAACATCACAGCAAAGATAGAAGAATCCCATCCGTCCATCCTCCCCGTCGAAATCAGCGTCGCACAGACAAGCGACGAATGCGAACTTGGCATACCACCAGAGCCATAAAGCCGTTCGACGTTTAATTTTGCATTCTGCATAAAAAACAGAATAAATTTAATCACCTGCGCAGATGCCCATCCCAGAACACCGGCGCACAAAATCGGGTTATATATCATGATTTCTCACTTTCTGCATATTTTTAATTAATATTTTAAATTAATTTATTCTTGTCAGAAGCATGTCCGTCAGTTCATGCAGAAATTCCGCATTTTCAAATTGCTCTAACTGCTGATGCGCCAGTGCTGTCAGTTCTGTCGCTCTGGCTTTTGCCTGGTCAATCCCCAGAAGTGTCACAAATGTGGTTTTATTTTCTTCGGCATCACTCCCGACAGGTTTGCCAAGCTGTTCGGATGTGCTTGTCACATCCAGAATGTCATCAATAATCTGGAATGCCAGACCAACATAATTGCCATAATTCCCGGCGGATTCGATCTGTTCCGGTGTTGCCCCTGCACAGATGCAACCCATCTGACAGGATGCCTGCATCAATGCGCCGGTCTTGCCCAGACACATGGTCTCAAGTTCTCCGGCTGTCACATCCGTGCGCTGTTCAAACTGCATGTCCATCATCTGACCGCCGATCATTCCGGAAATTCCCTCACATTCTGAAAGAATCCGGATTAACTGTAATCTCTGTTCCGGATTTAATACAGAATCCTGCGCCAGAACCGAGAACGGCGCACAGATCAAAGCATCTCCTGCAAGGATTGCTGTTGCCTCGCCGAATGCCTTATGACAGGACGGCTTTCCACGGCGGAAGTCATCATCATCCATTGCCGGAAGATCATCAAAAATCAACGAAGATGTGTGTGTCATTTCCATAGCACAGACACTGGAATCCGCAAATTGTAGATCACCGCCGCAAGCCTGACAGAACGCATAAATCAATGCCGGACGGATCCGTTTGCCGCCTGCCGTCAGAGAATGCCGCATGGCATCGAATAATCCGGAGACAGAAAAATTTTTCTGTACTGTCTGATTCTGCAACTTCTCTAATTCTGCAAGCATATACTTTTCCACACGATCGGCATAAGCTGTCAATTTCGTATTTACGAATTCACCCATGATAAAACTCTCCTTATCTTTTCTATTCTAAGTATAGTATATATTTTATGCAAAATCCGGATCGTGCATCGCCGCATAAATCTCCGTTCCGGCAGCATTATCACAAGAACATGCCGGTTCTGCAAAGGCAGGATTTAATTTCTTATTTTTCAAATAATTTTTTAACTGATTCTGAAGATACTTGTCCGACATCACACCGCCGGCATAGAGTATCCGGCTTGTTTGTTCCTGCTGAATTGCAGCATCCGTCATCGCTTTCAGGATCTCCGCAATCGCTGTCAGACAGAACATTGCCACATCACATGCCGGCATGTGTTCTTCCTGATAAAATTTCCGGCACTGGTTCTCCAGTCCGGACATACAGCAGTTCAGATCTTTCATCACAGGTCGATAAGAAAATAGACTCCGGCTCTGCATGGCGATTTTTTCCAGTTCCGCACCGCATGGGAAATCCAGTCCCAACATAATCCCCACACGAGCAATCAATTGTCCTGCTTTTAAAAGCAGTGACTACGAAACAGGCTTGCTA
>CAMWJT010000164.1 GCA_947174625.1 uncultured Ruminococcus sp. | reverse complement strand
TGAAAAACAACATAACAGTTTGCATTTTGGGCTGGGACTGAATATCTGCCGTATAATATTCGAAAAATGCGGAGGAACTGTTGATATATCCAATACGGGAACGGGTGGAAAAGTGACAGCAAAATTTTTTTGTAAAAAAAATATTAAAAATTGATAAAAAGTTGATAATCTTATTTTATAATAACAGCATGGAAGAAATTCCGTGCTATTTTTTTAGATCAGATGAGAAAGGAATGATTTTGTGAAAAAAATCGAAATCAGAAATGTCAACAAATTCTATGGCAAAAAACATGCCCTGAAAGACATCAGCCTGACGATCCATCAGGGAATGTTCGGACTTCTGGGACGTAACGGCGCAGGCAAAACAACATTGATGAAAACCCTTGCAGGACTTCATCAAAAGAAAGACGGAAGTATCACAGTTTGCGGAATCCCCATTGAGAACACAAAGGAAATCCGCAGTATGACGGGCTATCTTCCGCAGGAATTTTCGATGTACCCGAATATGAACGTTTATGAAGCACTGGATTATCTGGGGACGCTTTCGGGGGTGACAAAATCTGACCGGAAAAACCGGATTGACATGTTGCTGAAAAAAGTGAATCTTACAGAACATCAACATAAAAAAGTCAAAGCTTTGTCCGGCGGTATGAAGCGCCGTCTTGGGATTGCGCAGGCGCTTCTGCATGATCCGGAAGTGCTGATAGTGGACGAACCCACAGCCGGTCTTGACCCGGAAGAACGGATTCGTTTCCGGAATCTCCTTACGGATGCCGCAGAGGAGAGAATTGTGATACTCTCTACCCATATTGTCGGCGATATTGAGGCATCCTGTGAGGACATTGCCATTATGAACGACGGAAGAATCTTATGGCAGGGGACTGTTTCGGAACTGATCCATCACGCAGAGGGAAAAGTCTTTACTGTCAATGTGCCTAGAAAATATCTTCCACAGATTAAAAAAGAATACATTGTAACAGGAATGCTGATTCAGGGAGAATATACGACAGTCCGTATTATTTCCGATCACAGACCGGATTTGCAGGGCATTCATCCAGATATGCCGAACTGTGAAGATGCCTACATGTACTGTCTCTATCAGAATGGCTGTGATGTGTACGGAGGTGAGGAATAATGCTGTTTTTCAAGGAGTGCAAAAAGATTCTGTTTTCGCTTACTTTTGTGATCTATCTTGTTGCTGTGGTCGGATTTTATTTCACGCAGTTCCAGCCTGACGGGAGGGAACCACTGGAACAGCCAAGACCCGGACTTGCGGATTATGGCACGATTGCGAAAGAAATTCCAGAAATCCTGATGCCTGCCGCTGCGGACGGTCTTCTGACGGAATATCTGAGAGGCTATTACATAGCATACCCGATCGGATTTATAAAAAAAGTCAAACTTTCTGAAAAGAAATCCGCACGGATTGCAGAAATCATTACAGAAATCACAGGTATTTCAAAGCAGGATTTGGATAATTTTGCCGATTTTGAAGAGGGTGGCATGACAATGATGCCGGACGGAAACGGCGGCTACATGCCCGTTGTAAAAGAAACCGTCCTGCCGGAAGTCCATATCCCGGATACAATGACATATGAACATTTCCGGGATTTGATGCGTGAAGCAGATAAAATAATCGGTGGCGGTTCAGATTATGCAGATGATTATATTATCAACAATTTTTCACTCGTCCCGAAAACATATGAAGATGCTCTTGCCGAATACAACGACATTATCGAAAAAGACAAGGTAACAGGTGCTTATGCAAGACTTTTCTGTGATTACATGGGCATTATTGTTTCTATCCTGCCTGTATTTGCAGCGGCGGCACTTACGAATGCAGACAAAAAATCACGTATGGAACAGTTGATCTATGCAAGAAAAATCTCTTCTGCCAGATTGCTCTGGACAAGATTTTCAGCACTTGTGATTACGCTTACAATTCCTGTTATTCTGCTTGCATGGATGGCATCATGCAGTATTGCAGAAATTTATCCGCAAAATCATCTGGATTTCGGAGCAATCCCCACTATGGCAGTGTACTGGCTTCTGCCGAATATCCTGTTTTCCTCCGCATTGGGAATGGTGATGACGGAACTTTCATCCCCATTAATGGCAATCTTTTTACAAGGCGTGCTTTGGTTCAGCAGTGTGATGAGTAGCACTTCATTATCAGGAGAGATCGGCAGATTTACACTTGTATGCCGTCACAATTCGCTTTCTGACAGGGATGTATTTATCAAAAATTTTAGTCAATTTGCGTTTAACAGAATTTTCTATACCATTCTTGCACTTGGCATGATCGCATTGACAACATGGATCTATTCCAAAAAAAGAAAGGGTGGTCTGCATGTCACTTCCAAAGATCTTATCCGTAAATCTGAAGCATAATTTCCTGATTCACTTTCTGCTTGCCGTTGCTGTGGCTGTGCTGACTCCCATTGTATTCAGCATTCATTCCCTGGATGCGAGAATGTCCGCACAACCAATTGAAATGCTTCTGCCGTTTATTGGTACAATTTTATTGACTCCGATTTTTCTGCCCGAACAGAACCCGGAAATCCGTGATGTGATACGCTCCAAAAAAACAGATTATCTGGCAGTGTGTCTGATAAGGGTTGTATATTCTGTCACAGCCATACTTCTGATAACAGGTATCTTTATCCTGGTTATGAAAGCCTGTGCCTGTGAAGTAACGTATCAGCATCTGGTCGGCAGTTTTGCATCCTCTCTGTTTCTGGGGACAACCGGCTTCGCCGTGGCAGGATTGAGCAACAGCGTCTCCGCAGGCTATATGATTTCTATGGTATATTATGCCGCTAATATCGGCTTAAAAGATAAACTGGGGATCTGTTACCTGTTTTCAATGTATAGTGGCGGAGATTTTTCCGATAAATATTTATTGATTTTATTATCTTTCATCATAATTTCAATAGTATTTATGATATTAAGAAAATCTGAAAAGTAATACACTCTATTATAGGTTCTGGCTCCGTGAATGCTTCACTTCCAAGTCAGTAGTGTTGTTCTCATACTTATTGTTAGATTGGATAAAATTTATTTTCAAAAACTTGACAAATCACTGAAGATATGATATAATTATTAGACTTCCTCGGAAACTAATTCAAATTTTCAAAATTGATAATACCGCAAATCAGATTTAAGCGTAGACCGTGACGTTTTCTTCGATTGCGATAGGAATATTTCATAATCTTAAAAACTTTGATTTTGGCATTCATATTTTCTATCAGAATACGCTCACGCGAAATACGGCGGTTTTCTCTTTTTTCTTTAGCTGACAGCTTGCCGTCCCTGGGTTTCTTTTTAGGCGTTTCGCTGTTTCGATGAAGCGCAGAAATTCCCTGATAACCGCTGTCTGTCTGCTCTTTGATGCTTCCAAGAATGCGATTTCCGATACTGTTTTTGTACAATGAAAAATCATGTGTTTTTCCAAAGCTCTCAGCAGTACATAAAATGATACCAGTATCTCTGTTGGCAATGATCTGCGCCTTTATCGTGTGCTTTTTCTTTTTGCCGGAATAGTACTTCCGCTGTTTTTTTGAGGGCGTTTAATTGGACATTCTGTGACATCGACAAGTACCGCTTCTATACTGTCATCTTCAAGCAGAGTTTTCTTGCCGGGAAGAGAAAATGTTCCGTCTTTTATTAAAGTATCTTCAACCCATTTTATTGTATCACAAACAGTTGCTTCGCCCACTCCAAATTCAAATGCAAGTGCTTTCTGTGTGATGTAACGACGAGAGTATTTCAGTGTCAGCATGAGCTGTTCCTCAACAGAAAGCTTCTTTTTTCGTCCGCCTCTCCACTTTCTGGGTCTTGCGTCGTATGCATCTTTCAATATTTTTACCATAACATCAAATGTGGTTCTTTTGACACCTATTATTTCCTTAAAATCCTCGTCATTCAATTTGATAGTCTTTTCATATATATTCATTCTTATGACCATTCCTTTCCGCTACGCTCCAAGGCACAAAAGGAAATGAA
>CAMWJT010000163.1 GCA_947174625.1 uncultured Ruminococcus sp. | reverse complement strand
AACAAGACGGCATTCGCCATTGCCTCTTGTCTCGTGGGCTCGGAGACGTGTATAAGAGACATCTTATAAAGCTGATGACGTCTGCAAATTACGCAGATGTTGTCAGTTTTTTTGAATTTATTCAAAAATTTAAATTTATAAATTTAAGGAGGCTATTTTTATGTTATTATCACTTGCTGTCATTTTTCTGGTCGGATTATCATCGGCATCTATAGTCCGGTTGTTAAAACTGCCGGGAATCATTGGTCTGCTCGCAACGGGCATTGTTGTCGGACCTTATGTACTGGACTGGCTTGATCCGTCCATTTTGCAGATTTCTTCTGAACTGCGTCAGATTGCTTTGATCATTATTCTGATAAAAGCCGGACTGGCTCTGAATTTATCAGATCTGAAAAAAGTCGGCAGACCGGCTGTCCTGATGGCATTTCTCCCTGCCTGCTTTGAAATAGCAGGCTATATCTGCTTTGCACCGTTACTGCTTGGCATCAACCGAATGGAATCGGCTGTGATGGGCGCTGTCCTCAGTGCAGTTTCTCCCGCTGTTGTCGTACCACGAATGATAAAACTGATAGAAGAACAATCCGGGACAAACAAAAGCATTCCGCAGATGATTCTTGCCGGTGCATCCTGTGACGATATTTTTGTGATTGTCCTGTTCAGCACGTTTGTCACAATGGCACAGGGCGGAACTGCGCATGTGATGGACTTTCTGAATATCCCTGTTTCTGTCATTCTGGGGATTTTACTTGGGATTCTTGCCGGATTTATCCTGCATGCCGTATTTGAGACTGCCTATCAGCATCAGCATAAAATCCGGAACAGTATGAAAATTATTATTCTTCTCGCCGTGGCATTTTTATTGCTATCTATGGAAACATGGCTGAAAAATAATCATATTGCATTATCCGGATTGCTTGCGATTGTCGCAATGTCCTGTGTAATCAAGTTAAAATCAAAACCCTGCGTTACAAAACGGCTTTCCGAAAAATGCGGAAAATTATGGATCGCCGCAGAGATTCTCCTGTTTGTACTAGTCGGTGCGGCAGTAGACATCCGTTATATGCTCCATGCCGGAATATCCGCCATTGCCATGATCGTAATTGCACTTGCATTCCGGACAGTCGGTGTATGGATCTGTATGACCGGAACGGAGCTGACCATAAAAGAACGCCTTTTCTGCGTGATTGCTTATCTTCCGAAAGCAACCGTACAAGCCGCCATTGGTTCTGTTCCCCTGTCGCTTGGCTTACCCTGCGGAAACAGCATTCTTTCCGTTGCTGTCCTTGCAATTCTGATGACTGCGCCCCTGGGTGCAATCGGCATTGACAACAGCTATCAAAAATTGCTGTCACAGGATCATCCGGAAAAATCATAAAAAATATGAAAAAATGCTTGACAAACCTCTAAAAATATGCTATACTGAAAATACCTCTTTGGCAGGGGGTATTTTTTATGTGCCTTTTTGTCCTCTGCTATCATCGAGGGAGGCAAATTCGCCGGACATGCCGGCGCAAGTAATTCTATTCAGGAGGTGCCGCAATGAGAGTGAAAGTAACTTTAGCTTGTACAGAGTGCAAGCGTCGCAACTACGTGACAAAAAAGAACAAGAAAAATGACCCGGATCGTATTGAAATGAACAAACACTGCAAATTCTGCCGGAAACACACACTGCATAAAGAAACTAAGTAAACGGGGGTCTTGACACATGGCAAAAGAGAAAAAAGACGCTCTGAACGAAAAAGAAGAAAAAGAAGAAAAAAAGGCGAAAAAAACAGAAAAGCAGGACAAGAAAAACAAATCAGATAAAAAATCCGACAAAAAATCCGGCGGCATTGCCAAATGGTTCAAAGATCTCAAAATTGAATTTCACAATGTCACCTGGCCGAAGCCACACACCGTAGTCGTAAATTCCGGTATCGTACTCGGCACAATCGTGATCGCCAGTCTCTTTGTCGGTCTGCTCGATGCAGGTCTGATTGAACTGATTAAATTCCTGCTGAATCTTGCCGGCAATCAGTAACCGTAACATGATTTTTATTTTAAATTTTTAAATTTTAAAATCAGAAAGGGGCTTTTCACATGGCAGATACTGCAAAATGGTATGTTGTCCACACTTATTCCGGCTACGAAAACAAAGTGGAACAGAATATCAAAAAAGTCGTGGAAAACCGTAAACTGCATGACCAGATCCAGGAAGTGCAGATCCCTACGGAAGATGTTACGGAATTCGTTGACGGAAAACAAAAAAAATACAAGCGCAAAATATTCCCCGGTTACGTTCTGGTGAAAATGATCTACACAGACGATACCTGGGCAGTCGTCAGAAACACAAGAGGTGTGACCGGCTTCGTCGGTCCTGGCTCACAGCCGACACCGCTTTCTGAAAAAGAAGTCGCTGCAATGGGCATCAATTCTGCGCCCATTATTGAAGTGGATTACAGCGTTGGAGACAGAATCCGTGTCACAGGCACAACAATGGACGGCTTCACCGGCATTGTCAAAAGCATTGACCTGGAAAATGAACAGGTGGAAGTGCTTGTCAGCATGTTCGGTCGGGAAACCCCCACGACAATTGCTCTGCACCAGGCAGTCAGACTGGACGACTAATTTATTTTATTTATGAAAATCAACAATATTTTCAAATCTCAAGTGGGAGAGCAGAAATTACATTTAATTTCTCTGCCCGCCTTTACCACAAATTATGGAGGTGTGCATTTATGGCACAGAAAGTAGTTGGCTATATTAAGCTTCAGATTGCCGCAGGTAAGGCAACACCTGCACCGCCGGTTGGTCCTGCATTAGGTCAGCACGGTGTGAATATCATGGCATTCACAAAAGAATTCAACGAGAGAACCAAAAATGACATTGGCATGATTATCCCGGTTGTCATCACTGTCTATGCAGACCGTTCTTTCACATTTATTACAAAGACACCCCCGGCTGCTGTCCTGATCAAGAAAGCATGCGGCATTGAGAGCGGTTCCGGTGTGCCGAACAAAACCAAAGTGGCAACCATCACGAAAGAACAGATCCAGAAAATTGCTGAAACCAAAATGCCGGATCTCAATGCAAGTTCTCTGGAATCCGCAATGAGCATGATTGCCGGTACAGCACGTTCTATGGGCGTTGTTGTCAAAGATTAAAATTTTTTTAATTTTTAAATTTTATCTATTCTATATAACGTGGGAGGAATTTTCTTCCGCTATCACCACTACAGGAGGATTTTAATCGCATGAAACATGGTAAGAAATATGTTGACAGCTGCAAGGCAATTGACAGCACAAAGTTCTATGATTCCACGGAAGCGCTGGAACTGGTCTGCAAGAATGCCAAGGCAAAATTCGATGAGACAATCGAAGTACACATCCGTCTGGGTGTTGACTCCAGACATGCCGACCAGCAAGTGCGTGGCGCAGTTGTACTGCCCAATGGTACTGGTAAGCAGGTAAGAGTCTGCGTGTTCTGCAAAGAGGACAAGTATGAAGCAGCTAAGGCTGCCGGTGCAGAGTTCGTAGGCGGTCAGGATCTCGTTGACAAGATCATGAAAGAAAACTGGATGGATTTTGACGTTGTAGTCGCATCTCCGGACATGATGGGACTGGTTGGTCGTCTGGGTCGTGTGCTTGGTCCTCGTGGACTGATGCCGAACCCGAAAGCCGGCACAGTCACACCGGACGTAGCAAAGGCTGTTACCGAGGCAAAAGCCGGTAAGATTGAATATCGTCTGGACAAGACCAACATCATTCACTGCCCGATCGGCAAGGCATCTTTCGGCGCTGAAAAACTGGATGTGAACCTTTCCACATTGCTGGAGGCAGTTGTCAAGGCAAAGCCGGCGGCTGCAAAGGGCACTTATCTGAAGTCCTGCACCGTCACATCCACAATGGGACCTGGCGTGCCGGTTGCAACTGCAAAATACGGCGTATAATTTCAAATTAATTTTAATTAATACAAAATCCCGGAAAATTCCGGGATTTTTTGTTTTAT
The DNA here is from genome assembly GCA_947174625.1 of uncultured Ruminococcus sp. Taxonomy (GTDB): domain Bacteria; phylum Bacillota; class Clostridia; order Oscillospirales; family Ruminococcaceae; genus UBA3855. Next base: position 22 of record CAMWJT010000163.1, on the reverse strand, counting down.
GATTTATCATTTATGATTGAAT
>CAMWJT010000162.1 GCA_947174625.1 uncultured Ruminococcus sp. | reverse complement strand
CCAGAATATTTATAAAGATTTTCTGTCCGGAATGAGTTACATAAAATTAAGCAATAAATACGGACTCAATGAAATATCTCTGAAGCGTATTATAAAATCCGAAACGGAAAAAAGAAAGGCGGTCAGTAAATGAACAAAAACACAGAACCGATGCAAAGCCAATACAGAAAAGAACTGAATGACATCATTGTTGAGTATCTGGAAATAGTCAAGCCTTTAGTGGAAAGCTATCATAAATTTGATTCTGCACCACAGCTGAGAAGAGAATTTCTGCCGGGCATTCAGGACAAGCTGAACAATCAGAATGAAATCAGTCTTGAAAAATTGAGAACTGCTACTAATAACTATTTTGAAAGACTTGAAAACGCTTACACCATATCAGGAAGCAAGGCTGATACAGAAGATTTGATTTTACTGAATCCATCTGTATTTAAAATGACACAGCAGGAATTTAATGAAATTGTAGAAAAACATGTCGGCAATCATACCATGGAAATCGCTTTAAGAAGCTATGCAGAAGCAACAGGACTTCACGTTTTAAGGCGTATCTATACCAAAGAAGAAAAAGAAAAACTTGCAGAAAGTGTTTACAGAAATGCTTGCAGTTATATTGAGAATACATCACCGCATTTTGAAATTGACAGCTTTATGCAGACTATGGCAGGAACACTTTTCAATGAAGCTAATGCTTTGACTGAATAAAGGAGTTTCATTATGAATAACCGAGAAAAATTTCAGAAGAAAATAGAAACCGGAGATTTTATGCACATGAATGGTTCTGTTCTAAGAACCTTGAATGTCATCTCAGACAGCAAATGCCGTCTTTCAAGCCTTGCCTACTCATTCGGAAACATTGACCATTATTGCCTTATGGACAGCATAAAATACCTTGATTTAAGCGGATATGTGGAGCTGACAGACAGTGAAACAGGAAAGAAAACGAACTTCAAAGCAGACCACTTTGACAGTACCGAGATTGCACTTACTGCAAAGGGAATACAGGTACTCAGGGGAGCAGTCACAGACGATTGTATAGAAGTGTAAGGGTGCATGATGGGGAAGAAAAAAAGAAAGCATTATGCAATTGAAAAACTGCACCCAGATATTAAAGAAGCTGTTGATGAAATGATAAAAGCTGATTTTACATACAAGGAAATTGTTGATTATATAAAAAGCACTGGAAATAATATATCAAAATCAGCTGTACAAAGATATGCTTCCAATCTAATGGAATCACTCCATACTCTCAGAATGGCACAGGAAAATTTCAGTGCTATTATGGATGAAACGGCAAAATATAAGAGTGTTGACTTTACAGAACCGCTTACAAGGCTTTTATGCAGTCAGCTCTTAGAACGAATTAACAAGCTCCCTGATGAACAGCTTCAGGCAATGGATATTGAAACACTTATTAAAAATACGGTTGCTTTAACGAGAGCGGTTGCTTACAAAAGAAATATTGATGCAAAAACAAATACGGTGATTGAAAATGGCGTAGAGCAGTTCAGTGAAGCTTTCTTTCAGGTATTGGCTGATGATAAACCAAAACTTTATAAGGAACTTAAAAAGTTTCTCAAAGATAATTTTAAGACCTCTTAAACAACAATTTAAGAGGTCTTAAATCTATATTTTAGCTGTATTTTTGTTTCTTGAAAATCCACATAATACCGTATGTATACCGCCAAAGTTTTTCCGTGTCCCGTCTAATCCCACCATTACCCATGAAATCCCGTTTTTACATTTTGCGTGAACCATTTTTACATTTTGAACAAACTATTACAAAAACCATCTGTCCAGTGTAATTTGCCAATTTCCCAGCAATTCACTGCCCATTCTGTTCTGTCGTATTTTTTCAGCATTTTGTGTAATTCCTGTTCTGCCTGTTTTTCTGTCAGATACAGATTACTTTCTATGACAGCAATTTCATCATAATCTTCATTGACATTCCATCCCTGTACCGTCCATACTGTCTCAATTTTAACAGAAGCATCAGCAGTATCAGTAACATCAATATATTTTTTCTCAATTCGATACGTACAGGGGTATTCACAAAATCCACACACGTTTGTCAGGTAGTAAGCTGCAATTTTCTCTGCTTCTGTTTTGTCTGAAAAAATTCCGATCCGAAAATCTTCACATAACTCTGTATCAGTAAGAATCAGGCAGTAAAAAGCTTTCATGTCTGAAATCTCCAATTATTTTATTAATTTCATTTATTTATTCATTCATCAGCATACGTTTCATCAGACAAAGATCAAATATGGTTAATTTCTGATCTGCATCAAGATCTCCCGCTTTCCAATTTGCAACTGTGGTGTCAGGTACTGCTAAAATCCATTTCTGCATGATTACAATATCTAAAATATCAAATACACCATCATTGTTGATGTCTCCCATCTGTATTTCTGATGATTGACGGATTGGGAGCTGTTTGATAGATGCTGTTCCGTTATTTGTAAAATAAGAACAATAGAGCGCTTGTCTGTCAGATGCAAGGGATAAAGAATTGACCAAATCCATTGCTAATAAATTCCCCGTTATTTCCCAGGTATGATTATTAGGATTGAACGCATATAATGCCAGTTCATAAGGATTCTGGGTATTCACTGCCAGATAGCACTTGCCATCCATTAAAACGGGTATCTGCATAAAAATATTTTCAGAAATCGTGTCCGGCAATGGATACGATTTCATTGTTTCATCCGAAAATTGATATACAGAATTGCCGCTTCCAGATGGTGCAATCCATGCAGTGTTGCCATCTGATACCATGGAAACCGAACCGCAGGCATTTTCCGAAATCATGTTTATGTCCCATTTATTATTATGATAAATCGCAAGTTTTGCTTTGTTTCCGTCATGGATGTCCCTGTAAGCAATGACCGGATTCTCATTCAGAACAGCAATCGACATATTGCATGCGTTTGGTTCAATGTTCTCGCCGATTGTCGTGAAAACGTCTGATTCACAGTCATACGAAGCACAATGCAAAGCATATGGAAAAGTTCCGGTTGTATAGGTAAGATATAGTTTCGTTCCGTCTGCTGTGAAATCAGCATACTGTGCAAGTTCTGTGCCCTGATAAACTTCCGTCCAGGATCCGGAAGCATATTCATACCGAGATAAATGCAGAAAGAAATTTTGATCCTGATACAATACATAGGGAATATTTCCGCAAAATACTAATTTTGGCTGATTCATATCCCGATAGATTCCTGAACCGAGTGACTGCCCTGATTGTATCAGCTCTCCATTTTCTAATTGATAGAGTGTAGCAGAGGCTTCATCTGAGGCAATCAAATATACGGTACCGTCTTCTGCGGATGCTAACTGATACGGCATGTAGTCTCCCAGAGCATCGCTGTTGATGCTTTTCCATAAATCTGTATCAGAAATATCTGCAAATTCTACAGAGAACGTCAGGGATTGTGCATTTATCTGAATATCGCTGATCCGGATGCCACTGTTTGTACCGTTGGAATAGACAAGCGCGCCATCTGTAATATCGGCATTCCAATCCAGAGAACCAACGGAATCAGGTGCATTTTCACCGCCATAGCCAGAAGCAAAAAGATTACCTTCTCCGGCATCCAGTCCGGTTTCATCCGGACGGAAAACATAAATTTCATCTTTTTTGCCGTTAAAATTTCCGTCAGCTTCTGTATTCACCCGATAGACGACTAATCCCGTTCCATAGATTTTTGTATCCAGTTCATCCGAATATCTTGCACCCTGTTGTCTGTATTCCACAGCAAAGAACTCCGTATCGGAAAGGGATGTTTTCAATAAGTAAAGACGATTTCCAGTGTCCGAAGAAGCAGGTGAAAGCGTATAAGTTCCGTTTGTTGTAATATCTTTTGATTCCAACCATCTGGAAATGACAGATCTGTGATAAGCAAGCGGATATTGCAGGAATACAGAATCAGATGCCATAATATCCCAAAGTCCTACTGGTGTGCCGGTTCTGTCATTCCGGTATAAATCCGGATAACCCAGAGAATGTAAAAATTCATGACACAGTACACCC
>CAMWJT010000161.1 GCA_947174625.1 uncultured Ruminococcus sp. | reverse complement strand
GTTCTATGGGAGAATCTGCTTTAGATGCTTTGACAAGCTGTACATTGTTATAAATATCCATGCCAGTTCCGGCAGGGATCAGCTTACCGATCATGACATTTTCTTTCAGACCCTGCAACGGATCAATCTTGCCACGGATTGCCGCATCTGTAAGCGCTTTGGTTGTTTCCTGGAAGGATGCCGCAGATAAGAAACTATCAGAACTGGATGCCGCTTTTGTGATACCCTGTAACACATCTGACGTTTCTACCAACATCAGATCTGTATGACCGGCATCAATTAATGCCTGGATTTTTTCATTGATCTCATCCACATGCTTGCGTTCTACAAGCGTTCCAGGGAGGAGATATTCTGCATTCGGGATTTCATTGCTGCTGCCGGCATCTTCAATCCGGACTTTGCGGAGCATCTGCCGGACAATGACTTCAATATGCTTGTCATTAATATCTACACCCTGTAAGCGATACACTTTCTGGACTTCAATAATAATATAATCCTGTACGGCTGATGTGTCCAGTACTTCCAGAATTCTTGACGGATAGACATTGCCTTCCGTGAGTCTGTCGCCTTTCTTGACAACAGAACCTTCATGAATGTTTCTGTATTTATAATTATATGGGATAGATTCGGAAATTTCTTCGCCGGTTTCCTGATTCCGGATGAAGAGTGTCCGGACGTTCTTGATCTCTTCTAGGTGTACAACACCGTCAATCCCTGCAATGATAGCGGCATTTTTGGGCTTTCTGGCTTCAAACAGTTCTTCTACACGAGGGAGACCCTGTGTAATATCACCGCCCTCACCGCCGGAGGCAATACCGCCGGTATGAAACGTACGCATGGTGAGCTGTGTACCAGGTTCGCCGATGGACTGTGCTGCAATAACACCAATGGCTTCACCAACAGAAACCAGATTATTATTGGCAAGGTTTGCACCATAACATTTTGCACAAACGCCTTGCTTTGCACGGCATTTCAGGACAGAACGGATCTTGATTCTTTCAATGCCCAATCTGATAATTTTTTCTGCATCTTTTTCTGTCAGAAGTCTGTCTTTGCTGATGATTAATTCGCCTGTTTCTGCATCACGCAGATCTGTACACAGGAAACGTCCTGCAAGACGGTCTTTCATGGGTTCGATCAATTCTGTGCCGTTGCGGATTTCATAGACTTCAATGCCGTTCTCTGTACCGCAATCGTGTTCGCAGACAATGACTTCCTGGGAAACGTCTACCAGACGACGTGTCAGATAACCGGAGTCTGCTGTACGGAGTGCCGTGTCGGCAAGTCCCTTACGTGCACCACGGGAGGAAATAAAATATTCCAGGATGTTCAGTCCCTCACGATAATTTGCACGGATCGGGATTTCAATCGTTGTACCGGAAGTATTGGCGATCAGTCCACGCATGCCGGCAAGCTGACGGAGCTGTGCAATCGAACCACGGGCACCAGAATGTGCCATCATCTGAATGGGATTGTAAGGATCCATGTTTTTCTGGAGTGCATCTGTGACATCATCCGTAGCTTTGTTCCAGGTCTGGACAACAAGCTGTGATTTCTCCTGCGAAGAAATATAGCCGTTTTCAAACATGTCATTGATCTCATCAATCTTAGCATCTGCGGCTTTTAGAATCTCTTTTTTCTGCGGCGGAATGGTTGCATCACAAACGGCTGTTGTGATACCGGATTTTGTAGAATACCGGAATCCTAATGCCTTGATTTTATCCAGCACTTCAGAAGTGGTTGTCGTTCCGTGGATTTTGATACATCTGTCAATAATTTCAGAAAGCTGTCCTTTTCTGACTAAGAAAGAGACTTCCAGATCAAATTGACGGTCTGAGTTGGTTCTGTCTACATAACCCAGATTCTGGGGAATGTTTTCATTGAAAATCAGTCTGCCAATGGTGCAGTCGATAATTTTAGATAATTTTTTCTCTGCTACGTCCTTGGTGATTCTGACTTTGATCGGCGCATGCAGTGTGACATCGCCTTCATAATAAGCCATCATTGCTTCATCAATATCACGGAAGCATTTGCCTGCGCCCTTGTCGTTTTCTTTCAGGAGCGTCAGATAATACGAACCAAGTACCATATCTTGGGACGGTACGGCAACAGGTCGACCGTCTGAGGGTTTTAACAGATTATTCGCTGCAAGCATCAGGAATCTTGCTTCTGCCTGTGCTTCTGCGGAAAGCGGCAAATGTACTGCCATCTGGTCGCCGTCGAAGTCCGCATTGAATGCAGAGCATACTAACGGATGCAGTTTCAGCGCACGACCTTCTACGAGAATCGGTTCAAATGCCTGGATGCCAAGACGGTGCAGGGTAGGTGCACGGTTCAGCAATACCGGATGGGATTTGATCACATGTTCCAGAGCATCCCATACAGATTTATCTGTTGCACGATCTACAATCTTTCTGGCACTTTTGATATTGGCAATCACACCAGTATCTACAAGACGCTTCAATACAAACGGCTTGAACAGTTCCAGTGCCATTTCTTTCGGCAAGCCGCACTGGTACATCTTGAGTTCAGGTCCTACGACGATAACAGAACGTCCGGAATAGTCTACACGCTTGCCAAGCAGATTCTGACGGAAACGTCCCTGCTTGCCCTTGAGCATATCAGAAAGGGATTTTAATGCACGGTTATTCGGTCCGGTGACCGGTCTGCCGTGTCTGCCGTTATCGACCAGAGCATCTACAGCTTCCTGCAACATGCGCTTCTCGTTGCGGACAATAATATCTGGTGCTTCGAGTTTCAGCATACGCTGTAAACGGTTGTTTCTGTTGATGACACGTCTGTAGAGATCGTTCAAATCCGAAGTGGCATATCTGCCGCCGTCCAGCATGACCATCGGACGCAGATCCGGCGGAATTACCGGAACTACATTCATAACCATCCAAGATGGCTTATTGCCGGACTGCAAAAACGCTTCCACAATCTCCAGACGTTTCAGCAATTTGATTTTTTTCTGACCGTTCGGCAAGCCTTTTAATTCTTCTTTCAGGCTGTCCGCTGTATATTGAAGATCGTTGACCCAGTTTTCTTTCCGGATTTCCGCATATTCTTCATTGGTCGGATCAAAATTTTCATCAAATAATTCAAGCATGTAGGCAAAGCCACTCTTGATTTTTGCCGGCATATTCGTATCATCTTCGCATTTGCGATTATAAGGCAGAATCATTTCTTTGTATTCTGCATAGGAAATCACATCGCCGTCATGATAACCGGATTGTCCGGCTTCTGCAATATAATAACTGAATCTGTGCAGATAATCATGAATCTGCTGTTGTGACAGACCTATTACTTGTGCGAACAGATCCAGATGCTTTTCAAAGAATTTGGTGTAGCATGCCGGATCATATTCATCCAACAGCCATTGGATTGCCTCTGCACCCATCTCGGCAATGAATGTATCGCCGTATTTTTCATGGTTCTTTGTGTATTCTTCTTCTGTGAGCAGACTGTTTTTGAGCAGAGCTGTTTCGCCGGGTTCAATGACAACATATTTTGTGAAATATAAAACTTCTTCCAGACGTTTCTGTGAAATTTCCAACACCTGACCAATTCTGGACGGTGTGCCTTTGAAATACCAGATATGCGACACAGGCGCTGCCAGTTCAATATGCCCCATTCGTTCACGACGGACTTTGGCACGGGTAACTTCTACGCCGCAGCGGTCACAGACTTTGCCTTTGAAACGGATTTTCTTGAATTTGCCGCAGTGGCATTCCCAGTCTTTTGTCGGTCCGAAGATCCGTTCACAGTACAGTCCGCCTGTTTCCGGTTTCTGCGTTCTGTAATTGATGGTTTCGGGGCGTTCTACGACACCATAGGACCATTCCCGGATGCGTTCCGGAGATGCAAGTCCGATTTGCAGGGATTCAAAAGTATTAGATTCCAAGCTGGTTACCTCCTACTATGAAATAGAAATATCTAATTATCAGGACTTTTGCGGCAGACGGAGCCTGCCGCAGTGTTGCTATGTTTTAGAATCAGTTATCAGTCGTAACTGCCGCCGAAAACCGGATCGTCAGCCATTTCC
>CAMWJT010000160.1 GCA_947174625.1 uncultured Ruminococcus sp. | reverse complement strand
TGGTTTCAACAGGCGGTTCTGGTGCCTCGGTTGTCGTTGTTGTCTCAACAGGCGGTTCCGGTGCTTCTGTTGTTGTCGTCTCTTCCGGTGCAATTACCTCAATCCAACCAGGCTGCTTCTGAGGATCGAGCAAGGACATGTTAATATCATAAACTGACAGTTCTTCAAATGTCAGCGGATATTTGCCCGGCTCTGTCGGTGCTGTGAATGTTACTTCAAATACTGTTGCGCCATCCTTGGAAAGTGCCAGATTCTCCTTGACTGTGTAGTTCGTGCCGGAGAATGTCATATTATCTATGTTCGGCAGGAAGGTCAGCGCATCGCCATAAGCGTCACCGCCAGCAGATCCTGTCGGGGTCGGTGTGATACCATTCAGACCTGCATTGCCCATCTTCATGATAAAGCTGTTGATACCGTTCTTGTCGCCGGTGACTGTTACAGGAATTGTCACAGTTGCACCCGGTTCTACTGTATCCGTGCCAATGATCCACATACCAGCATCGCCAACTACGATCGGCTCAGTTGTTGTGGTTTCAACAGGCGGTTCCGGTGCTTCCGTTGTTGTCGTTGCCTCAGGTGCAATAACTTCAATCCAGCCGTCTGTCTTCTTCGGATCTAACAGAGACATGTTAATATCATAAACAGTCAGATCTGCAAATGTCAGATCATACTTGCCCGGCTCTGTCGGTGCTGTGAATGTTACTTCAAATACCGTTGCGCCATCCTTGGAAAGTGCCAGATTCTCCTTGACTGTGAAGTTCGTGCCGGAGAATGTCATGTTGTCCATGTTCGGCAGGAAGTTCAGCGCATCGCCGTAAGCATCACCGCCGGCAGATCCTGTCGGAGTCGGTGTGATACCATTCAAGCCAGGATTGCCCATCTTCATGATAAAGCTGTTGATACCGTTCTTGTCGCCGGTTACTGTTACAGGAATAGTAACTGTTGCACCCGGTTCTACCGTCGCATTACCAATTACCCACTCGCCAGCATCGCCAACTTCAACCGGTTCTTTTTCTTTGATCTTGATATAGCCGTTTTCTGTTGTCGGAATCAACTGTACCATGTCTGCATTTTCCAGATCAATATCTGCAAAATTCAGGTTATAAATCGTGCCAGGTGCTGCATCTGCCGGAACTTCAAAGTCCATGTAGAAGACTACACCGTCTGCGGCTGTTACATTCTCTTTGTCCTTCGTGGAGGATGTACCTGCAAAGATATATTCCAGGTCTTTGAGATTCTGCTGTAAGCCGAGTTCTGCATAAGCTGTGCCGATTTCTGCGCCGATTGCCTTTGCGCCTGCCTTATCCTGCTGAATCTTCGCAATATAGCTGTTGATTGCGTCAGCCGGATCAGATGCGCCCTCTACGGATACCGGTACACGAGCGGTTGTCGTACCCGGATCAATTTCTACTTTGCCGATTACCCACTTTGCAGCAGTATCCTGCTTTTTATGATCGAAATCTGTTTCTGGTGCCTTGACTTTAATATAGCCGTTCTCCGTTTTCGGAATCAACTGAACCATATCAATGTCATAAACTTCCAGAGACTCGAAGTCAATGTTATAGATACCAGGTTCTGTCGGTGCAGTGAACGTCATGTAGAATACATTGCCATCACCCTTGACCATCTCAGCGCCCTGAGTAAAGTCCGTACCGGAGAAGATGTATTTGTCAGCATTCTGCACAAAGCTCAGTTTATCAGACAATGAGCCATTGCCACTCTCATTCAGTTGAGGACCTGCCTTGACAGTCAGATCTGCAATATAGCTGTTAAAGCCATCAGTGTTACCCTCTACAGATACTGGAATTGTTACTTTCGCACCAGCATCTACGGTATCATGCCCAATGATCCACTTGGCATCAACTTCCTTCTGCTTGTGTTCAAAAGGCGGTTCTGTTTCCGTCGGAGCAGGTTCTGTCGTTTCTTCCGGTGTTTCGCCTGTGATGGTGATGTAACCAGAATCCAGTGTCGGGAACAGCGTATCTTTTGCAGCATTGCCGAATTTGCTTTCTGTGAATGCAACTTCGTATTTTTTGCCAGGTTCGTATGTGACACCGTCTTTCCCCTTGAGGAGATAGACAACTGCTACACCGTCTTCCTTTGCGACTTCATTAGAATTTGGTTCCATGAATGCGCTGACTTTACCGCTTGCCGGATTGGAACTGAAGCCGTTCACCTGCTTATACGCATCCTCGCCGTTCAGAATTTCCAGAATCTCAAACGGGAAATCTGCATCTGTCGGGGATTTGCCATCAATGGTAATACCGAAGCGATAGCCATTTGTGCCAGGGTCACCGCTGACTTTGATATTCAGCTGAATATTCTCGCCAGATGCCGGATCATACTCTGTATCTTGGACATACCATTTATAGTTATCAGCTACAGGGGGTTCTACAGGTTCATCACCTGCAATGATAATTGCGCCGTCGACAATCAACGGATTGAGTACATCACCGGCAGAATTGGAGAATTCTTTCTCGCCAAAGCTGATGGTGTATTTTGTACCCGGTGTAAAGGTAGCACCTGCTTTCGGAGCAAATACCATGTTATAGACAACAGCACCCTGCGAAGCTGTTTCAGATTCACCGGAACTGTTTGCCGTTGCATCACCAACCGTAGCAGAACCCTTAGCCAGACCATCCGAGAACATGGTGAATGTGGAGTATGCGTCACCCTTGTCGAACATTGCCAATGTGAACGGGAAGTCATCCTGTGTCGCATTGGTCAGTGGCTTGCCATTGACTGTAATGCTCAGTTTATAACCGCTGATACCCTTGTCATTCCATACATTGACAGGAACGATAACAAATTCTGACGGATTTGCCGGATTATAAGTCTCCGTGCCGATTTTCCATGCGTATTCTGTCGGATCGCCATCAGGATCGGTCTGCGCTCCGGAAGAAGAATCCGGCAAATTACTGGAATCCTGGGAAGAATCCTGAGACGATTCCGGTGGGTCAGACGACTCCTGACTTTCGCCAGCAATTTTCAGAATGCCCGTAGAAAGTAACGGATTGAGCTTTTCACCAGCAGAATTTGAAATTTCTACATTGTCAAAGCCTATTTTATATTCTGTTCCCGGTGTGAAAGTAGCACCTGCTTTCGGAACAAATACAATGTTATATACAAGAGCACCCGATGCTGCTGTTTCAGATTCACCGGAACTGTTTGCCGTTGCGTCTCCGACAGTAGCAGAACCCTTAGCCAGACCATCCGAGAACATCGTGAATGTGGAGTATGCCCCACCCTTGTCGAACATTCCCAATGTGAACGGGAAGTCATCCTGTGTGCCATTGACCAGGGGCTTGCCGTTGACTGTAATGTCCATTGTGTAACCGCTGATTCCCTTGTCATTCCATACATTGACAGGCATGATGACAAAGTCGGACGGATTGGCTGGATCGTATGTCGTATCAGTAATTGCCCACTCATAATCGGTATGGGTGGCATCTGCGCTGACACGAGACATAATACCGCTGTCAGCCCGTACAACTGCCGTACTGTCTGTAGAGATCGCCGACAGCGCAGAGGCTGGCAACATTCCAACAGACATAGAAGCACACATGCACAATGCTGTCAATGCAGACAATAATCTCTTCATTGCACAAAATTTCCTTTCTGAAATATTTTCGTAATTTTCAAAACCGTGTTCAGGCGACAAGCACCTGAACACAGCCTGAAGTATTTCGAATTCTTAAATTATGCGTTGTTCGGCAGGGAAGTTACCAGACCAATCAGATATTTCAGAATTTCAATGGAGTCCTGACCATTCAGGTGATCCTGGGTTGTCTCAGCATCGGTCTCACCGCTTCTGGAGCAGTTTGCAACAACTGTCTGATAAGCATCCAGTTCCTGGTTGTCATACTTGGTGAGGAATCTGTTGAGCATAACCACGTCAACGAGTTCTACTTTACCGTTCTTGTTTACGTCGCCATAGAGGTAGTCGCCAGGTGTCGGATTGGGATCAGGATCGGGATTGGGATCAGGATCAGGATCAGGATCAGGATCGGGATTCGGGTCTGGATCAGGATCGGGATTCGGATCTGGATCGGGATCAGGATTCGGATCTCGATCCGGATCTTCT
>CAMWJT010000159.1 GCA_947174625.1 uncultured Ruminococcus sp. | reverse complement strand
CTGCCATTGTCGCATCGCTTGTCAATGCAGAAGTTCTGATTATTTTGTCGGATATTGACGGTTTATATTCGGATGATCCGCATAAAAATCAGGATGCTGAGATTATCTCTGTTGTAGATAAAATTGATGAAGCGATTGAGAACATTGCAGGCGGTGCAGGGAGCAGTCTGGGATCCGGCGGCATGGCAACAAAAATCCAGGCGGCAAGGATTGCCACAACTGCCGGTGTGGATATGATTATCATGAACGGCAGGAATCCAGAAGACTTATACAAATTATTTGACGGCGAACAGATCGGGACATATTTCCCGGCGATAAAAAATAATTAATTATTAAATTCGAGAGGAGCATTTTTGATCATGAATTATATGGAAGAACTTGGACAGAATGCCAAACAGGCAAGTCATGTGATTGCGAAAGCCGGGACAATCCTGAAAAATCAGGCATTACAGGCGATTGCTGATGCGTTAAGATCCCGGAAAGAGGAGATCATCCAGGCAAATCAGAAAGACCTGGAAATTGCCGTAAAAAATAACATGACGGCGGCAATGCAGGACAGATTGAAATTAGATGAAACCCGGATTGAAAATATTGCCAATGCCGTTCTCAAAGTCATGGCAATGGATGACGTGATCGGCGAGGAAGTCCGGGGGTGGATTCGTCCGAATGGTCTCAGAATCCGGCAAGTCAGAGTTCCTATGGGTGTAATCGGCATTATTTTTGAATCCCGTCCGAATGTGACTGTAGATGCTGCCGTGCTTTGTCTGAAAGCTGGTAATGCAGTGATTCTCCGGGGCGGTAAAGAAGCAATTTATTCTAATACTTGTCTGGTGGAGATCATGCGCCAGGCACTTACAGATACCGGACTTCCGGCGGATTGTGTGCAGTTGGTTGCAAAAACTGACCGGGAAACTGCTGCTGATATGATGCGCTTAAATGGTTATCTGGATGTATTAATCCCCCGTGGCGGTGCAGGATTGATCCAGGCTGTCGTGAAACAGGCAACTGTCCCGGTGATCGAGACTGGTGCAGGAAATTGTCATGTCTACATTGATGACAGCGCTGAACTGGATATGGCAGTTGCGATTGCGGATAATGCTAAGACACAGCGTCCGTCCGTCTGCAATGCGATTGAGACACTGCTTGTCCATGAAAAAATTGCAGAAAAATTTCTCCCGGCAATCCGGGATGCGTTTGCATCTCATAAAGTTATGATTCATGGATGTGAAAAAACAAGAGAAATTCTGGGAGAATCTGTGATTTTAGCAACAGAAGAAGATTATTTCAAAGAATATTCCAATTATGAAATTGCCATTCGGATTGTGAAAGATGTCCGGGAAGCCGTTTCGCATATTTTAACATACAGTACACATCATTCTGAAAGCATTGTCACACAGGATATGCAGAATGCGGAGTATTTTTTGAATTCTGTGGATTCTGCGGCTGTGTATGTCAATGCGTCTACCAGATTCACGGACGGCGAAGAATTCGGATTCGGTGCGGAGATCGGCATTTCTACGCAGAAATTGCATGCAAGAGGTCCTATGGGTCTGCTTGCGCTGACAACAACGCAGTACCGGATTACTGGAAACGGACAAATCCGGCGTTGATGGGAGCAGAGATTCTATGAGAACCAAAAAATTACATCCGGAATTGAAATTGCTTTTGCAGAATCTGACAGGAGATGCTGAGATTCCGGATGAAAAACCCCAGGCAAGCGAAGCATCCCGGCAGAAAGTGGATCAGATTGTGAAAAAACTCAATCAGGAACAGCGTGAACCAGTTCCGGAGTCCAAGCCGGTTTACAGCAAACCACCGAAACGCAAGAAAGTTCTCACAGCGCCCGTCCCGGTGGAACATTTTTCGGAAGAACCGTCACAGAATCCAGCCGTCCGGATGCACGACAGACTGTTACAGGATGCTATGCCGAAGCCTGACCCGGAACGACGACCAAGGAATCTGAAAAATACGGTGAATCCGGATTTGCATAAAAATAAAAAATCCGGAAAAAAGCCCCGGAAATCTCCGGAAAATCCAGAAAAAATGCCAGAGAAGAAAGACAAGAAAAAATTTCATATCCAGATCGGCGAATTGCCCCCGGACATCCCCAGAGATACCAGTATTGCCGATCGCATCCGGGAAGAACGGCTTGCACAGGCACTTGCTTCTGTACCGCCGAAAACACCGGAACAGCTCCGCAAAGAGCAAGTCCGGAAGCGTGCCATGAAAATCCGGGAACAGATGCGTTTGCAGGAAGAACTTGCCAGACAACAAGCAACACAGTCCATGGAAATTCCGGAAGAAGAAATTCCGGCATGGGAGGACAAATTAGCAGAATTATCTGAAAAAAATTCGGAAGATTCTGCCGATCAGCTCCGGATTTTCAACGATTCCGTGACGGAAATTCTCATGACTCCCAAAATACAGAAAGAAGAACAGCCGGATCTCCGGTTTGACCAGACGGTGATACTTCAGACAGTCAGCATGCAAAATGTCATAAATATGTCAGAAATGCAGAAAACACCAAAAACGCAGACATCGGGGAAAGTTTTGAAATTAAAAAGCAAAATCCGTAAATCCGGAACAGTTCAGAGTAAAGCCAGAAAAAAATCACAGAAAAATCACAAGAAAGGATAGGGATGATTTATGAAAATTTTAGTCGCCGGACTTGGTCTGATCGGCGGATCTGTCTGCAAGGCAATTCATGCTTACACAGACCATAGTGTCTATGGATGGAACCGCAGTCAGGAGACGCTCCGGAAAGCGTTTGCAGAACATGCAATTGACGGCATGATAACAGATCAGGATAATTTAAATAATCCGGATTATAAAAAATTTCGGTTGATTGTAAATTGTCTCTATCCAAATCTCATCAAAAAATGGGTACTTGCCAGATTAGACCAGTTCGCAGAGGGGACAATTATCATAGATGTATCTGGTGTCAAGAATGATCTTCCGGAAGAACTGACAAGAATCTGTGCGGAAAAAAATATTTTTTATCTCAGCACGCATCCTATGGCAGGGAAAGAACGTGCCGGCTATGATGTATCCGATGAAGGATTATTCCAGGGAGCGAATTTTATCATGACACCGGTAGCATGCACACCGAAACACGTCATTGCCGAAGTGCAGAATTTTGCACATCAGATCGGCTTCCGGAGATTTGTAATTACGACACCGGAATTGCATGACAGAATGATTGCTTACACATCCCAACTGGCGCATGTCGTTTCCAGTGCTTACGTCCAAAGTCCCGTCATGGATCTGGAAAGCGGTTTCTCCGGAGGGAGTTTCCATGATATGACCAGAGTAGCGACCATGAATCCGGATATGTGGACAGATTTATTTATGGAAAACCGGACAAGTCTGCTCCAGGAATTAGAAATACTCATGGTGAATTTGCAGAATTACAAAGACGCATTAGAACAGAATGACCGGGATGCCGTCTATGAACTGATCTGCACGGGGCGGACGTGTAAAGAACAGAATTTACAGAATCGCCGGAATGCACCGGCAGTCATTGATCTGAGAAATAAAAAAATTTAAAAATTTTTCAAAAAACGCTTGACAAATTTTTTGAGATATGCTATAATAACAAAGTCGTATTCTAAAGACAGCCGGTGATAATTTATCATTATCATAAATCCGACCGAGGAGTATTTATTAAAATTAATTTTAATTAATAATAACTAGACTTCTCTGCTCTTCCGTGCTGTTTCTGTCCGGGAGAGCTTTTTTTGAATTTTAAAATACGATTTTAAAATTTCGATTACCGGAGGTGAATTTTATGCCAAGTGAAAAGATTCTTGCATCCAAACAGGCAAGAGTTGCGGAGCTGTCCGAACTGCTCAAGAAAAGCGTTGCCGTTGTTCTCGTAGATTATAAGGGCATCACGGTAGAACAGGATACCAAGCTCAGAAAAGAACTCCGTGAAGCAGGCATCCAGTATTTTGTAGAAAAAAATACCATGCTCAAGCGTGCATTCAATGAAAACGGTGTGACTGATTTTGATGATGTTCTCAATGGTACAACTGCAATTTCTGTATCAGAAAACGATCAGACAGCCGCTGCACGGATTCTCGGTGAATTCGCTG
>CAMWJT010000158.1 GCA_947174625.1 uncultured Ruminococcus sp. | reverse complement strand
TGCCTGGAGTGACTTCACACCGAAATTTTTGTTTTCCTTGATTGCACGGATGCCGTCCACGCTTGCTTTTGCCGCAGCCATTGTAGTAATATAGGGAATCCGATGCTTGATAGCAGCCTTTCGGATGTAACTGTCATCGTGCATACTCTCTTTGCCGATCGGTGTATTAATGAGCAACTGGATTTCATGATTGGTGATCAGATCCGCAATGTTCGGTCTGCCGCCTTCATAGAGCTTATAAACACGCTCACAAGGAATATCCAGAGATTTCAGGAGCTTGTAGCATTTATGTGTTGCCAGTACTCTGAAACCGAGTTCATTGAATGATCTGGCAATTTCCGGCAGTTCCGGCTTATCACGTTCACAGACGCTCAATAAAACTGTTCCCTCAGACGGAAGTTTTGTCTGTGTTGCTTCTTCGGCTTTGTAATACGCTTCGCCGAATGATTCAGAAATTCCCAGAACTTCGCCGGTAGAACGCATTTCAGGTCCAAGAACAGGATCGACTTCCTGGAACATATTGAACGGGAATACGGCTTCTTTGACACCGTAATGCTTGATAATCCGGTCTTTCAGCTCCGGTACAGGTGATGACTTTCCGGTGATGCTGGCTGTAATGATCTGTGTTGCAATCTGTACCATGTTGATACTGCAAACTTTGGAAACCAACGGAACCGTACGGGATGCTCTGGGGTTTGCTTCCAGAACATAGACGGTATCGCCCTCAATGGCATACTGCATGTTCATCAGACCGCAGACACCCATTTCTACAGCAATTTTCCGGGTGTAGTCTTTGATTGTTGCGATCTGTGCTTCTGTTAGATTCCTGGACGGCAGAATACATGCGGAGTCACCAGAATGCACACCGGCAAGTTCAATATGTTCCATGACAGCAGGCACAAAGCAGTTTGTACCGTCTGAGATAGCATCTGCTTCGCATTCTGTAGCATGATTCAGGAATCTGTCAATCAGAATCGGTCGATCCGGTGTCACACCGACAGCGGCAGCCATGTAGACACGCATCATTTCGTCATCATGGACGATTTCCATGCCACGTCCGCCCAATACATAAGATGGACGTACCATGACAGGATAGCCGATCTGGTTTGCAATGGCAAGGGCTTCTTCTACATTGACAGCCATCCCGGATTCCGGCATAGGAATGTTCAATTTTTCCATCATTGCCCGGAAATGATCCCGGTCTTCAGCAAGATCAATTGTTTCCGGGGATGTGCCAAGAATATTGACACCGTATTTTTTCAGATCGTTGGCAAGATTCAACGGTGTCTGACCGCCGAATTGTGCAATCACACCAATGGGTTTTTCTTTGTCATGAATACTCAGGACATCTTCCAGGGTCAATGGTTCAAAATAGAGCTTATCAGAAGTGTCATAGTCTGTGGAAACGGTCTCAGGATTGCAATTGACAATAATTGATTCAAAACCGAGTTTTTTCAGGGCAAGCGCCGCATGGACACAGCAATAGTCAAATTCAATCCCCTGCCCGATTCTGTTCGGACCACCGCCGAGGATCATGATCTTGGGCTTGTCCGTATTGCAGGGACTGTTGTCCTGGTCAAGATGATAAGTAGAATAGTAGTAAGCTGCATCTTGTGTGCCGCTAACGTGAATTCCTTCCCAGGATTCCCGGATGTTGAATTTCAGACGTTCTTCCCGGATGGATTCTTCCGGAACTTCCAGGATCTGACTCAAATATCTGTCGCTGAATCCGTCCAGTTTGGCTTGCTTGAGAATCGGCATCTCCGGGACAGCTCCCTTGAGTTTTAAAAGCTGTTCTTCTTCCTGGACAAGTTCAAGCATCTCCTGGAGGAAATAATGCTTGATTTTTGTCAATTCATAGATTTCTTCAATCGTTGCGCCTTTTCTCAATGCTTCATAGATAATGAACTGCCGTTCACTGGTGGGACAATTGAGCATGGTAAGCAATTCTTCTTTGGATTTTTCATGGAAATCTTTTGCAAAGCCCAATCCGTAACGTCCGGTTTCCAGGCTTCTGATGGCTTTCTGGAATGCTTCTTTATAAGTTTTGCCGATGCTCATGACTTCGCCGACAGCTTTCATCTGTGTGCCGAGCTTGTCTTCTGCGCCTTTGAATTTTTCAAATGCCCATCTTGCAAATTTGATGACAACATAATCACCGCCGGGCTTGTACTGATCCAGTGTGCCGTACTTGCCGCATGGGATCTCATCCAGTGTCAGACCACAGGCAAGCATGGCAGATACCAGAGCAATCGGGAATCCGGTGGCTTTGGATGCCAGTGCGGAAGAACGGGATGTCCGGGGATTGATTTCAATGACAACAATTCTGCCGGATACCGGATCATGGGCAAACTGGCAGTTACATCCGCCGATGACTTCAATTGCTTCTACGATTTTATAAGAGTATTCCTGCAATTTTTTCTGCACATCTTCGGAAATTGTCAGCATGGGTGCAGAACAGAAAGAATCTCCTGTATGTACACCAATCGGGTCAATGTTCTCGATAAAGCAGACGGTGATAATATTATTATTGGCATCACGGACAACTTCCAGTTCGAGTTCTTCCCAGCCGGCAATACATTCTTCGACAAGAACCTGATTGACAAGACTTGCTTGCAGTCCTCTTGCACAGACGATTTTGAGTTCGTCCACATTATAGACCATGCCGCCGCCTGCGCCGCCCATAGTGTAAGCCGGACGGAGTACAACAGGATATTTCAGCTCCTCGGCAATTTTAACGGCTTCGTCAACGGAGTAGGCAACCTGACTGCGAGGCATTTCAATGCCGAGTTCTGCCATTGTATTCTTAAATTCAATGCGATCCTCTCCCCTTTCAATCGCATCGACCTGAACACCAATGACTTGCACATGATACTTTTCAAGCACACCGGCTTCGGATAATTCGGAACAGAGATTCAGACCGGATTGTCCGCCGAGATTCGGCAGAAGTGCGTCCGGACGTTCTTTCTCAATGATCTGTGTGAGTCTTGCAAGATTCAGCGGTTCAATATAGGTAATATCCGCAACATCGGGATCTGTCATAATCGTTGCCGGGTTGGAATTGACTAATACAACTTCGTAACCGAGATTACGGAGTGCCTTGCATGCCTGCGTTCCGGAATAGTCAAATTCACATGCCTGACCGATAATAATCGGACCAGAACCGATAATCATAATCTTGTGAATGTCATTCTTTTTTGGCATAGTTACTCTCCTCACTGCGCTTGGCGCAAAAAATTTAAAAAATTCAGCACAGAAAATCATGCTATTTTATATCATAACATAAACTGTCAGAAAATGCAAGAGGTTATCTGAAATATTTGCATAAAAAATAAAAAACAAAAAGCAAGCTGTTTATTTCTGATAGCATTTTCTGTCTGCCCTTGTGACGTAATTGCCGTTCATATCCCGGATGTGACGGATTTCAGCGCCGGCGCTCTTCATATAACAGTAGGCATGCAGGAAATCCAGATAATTGCAGTGATCATCCCAGGGCTTGTCTGAGATATAAAAAATCTTGTAAAAATTCCGTTCCGCATCAAATGTTACCTGCATAATCTCAATTTCCGGAGCGACATGATAGGTCAAGGCAAGTCTTCTGGCTTCCGCAAGCAGATCCTGCGAAAGCTGTTCCTGGACTTGCTTTGCCTGTCTGATATTTTTTTTATGTTCCTGTTTATCCTGCCTGTCTTTCCAGAATTTTCGATCCTGCAAACGTTTGAGATAGGGACATTTTTTCTGCATGCAGGCATGTGATTTCAGCAATGCTTCTGTCAACGCACCGGGATGGAGTTTATAATTACAATAGCCGATAATCAGCTCCCTGTTGACATGATTCGCCCATTTGCCGTCAATCAGGCGGACAGTCATGGGCTTATTTTTTTCCTCTGGATCTGGAATTTTTGAAATTTTCTGTTCCGGTTCTTGTTTTTCTTCTGATTCCGGCATGGGATCACCTCCCTCCTGAATAAAAAAATTAAAAAAAATTAAAAATTTTCCAGAATAAAAATTTATTTTTATGATTATAGCATAAATAATCAGAATTGTCAAGAATTTTTTGTGGGAAATTATAAATCTCAGCATCACAGAATAGAAG
>CAMWJT010000157.1 GCA_947174625.1 uncultured Ruminococcus sp. | reverse complement strand
ACTGACGAACGACACACGTTTTATCCCTCAGGATATGTAAATCTGATTACGGCACACTGACGTATTTTGGATTTCTGCGTTTCCTGACCCGGATTGGATGTGTGTTTTGTTTGTCCGGAAACAGGAGGAAATGTTATGCCAACCAATCAATTTCAGAGATGTATCTTTGCACTGATTACCGTGATCATCACCGTCCATGCCTATGTGTTCTACAGTCTCTATGTCGTGAACGGCGCAACATTGATGAGCGTCACCGGTGAATCCGGTGTCCTTGCGGCGATCAATGCGCAAGGCGGTGTGATGCTCTGCGGAAAATTAGTCCCCATCTGGGCAGTTGTTCTTGTCGAATTCTGTCTTGCTTATCTGCTGGAAATCTTCGTCGGGAGTCCGGCATCATTCAAACTTGCCTGCAATGTCTTTGACATGCGCTCCACCAATCCCGTGATCTTTGAGACAGCAATTATCTGTGCTACTGTCGGTATCATGTGCCCTGTGATGAGTTTTATTGCCGCATGGCTCTATTATCCCTATTATATGGGCTTTTCTATCATGACATTGCTTGCGAACTGGCTCAAGCTCGTCTGCTATAACTTCCCCTTTGCATTTTTTAGCCAGTTATTCTTCATTCAGCCATTCGTCAGAACTGTATTTAAATTATTGTTTAGAAAAAGTTCTCAGACAAATCCCGAAACTGCATAATGCAAAAAGCGATCAGACAAATTCTGATCGCTTCAGCCTGTCAAAAAAGTTCAGTGAAAAAGCTGGACTTTTTTTGATGAAAGAAGTATAATAGAAGCAGGAGGGAAAGAGTATGCTGAAAAAAGAAGAAAATAGCCGTACACAGAAAGAAGAATTTTGTGTAGAAGATTTTGTTCCGAAAGACCATTTACTGAGGAAAATAGAGGAAGCGATAGATTTCAGCTATATCTATGAGCTAGTAAAAAACTTGTATTGTGAGAATAACGGCAGACCAGAAACTGATTCTGTGGTGTTGTTCAAAATGGTATTCATACAGCATCTGTATGGAATTTTTTCTTTGAGAAGAACAGTAGAGGAAATCAATAGGAATGTTGCATACAGGTGGTTTCTGGGATATTCGATGGGAGAAAAAATTCCACATTTTGTTACAATTTCAAGCATTGTTTTACAGAAGAAGTGACAGAACAGATATTTGACTGGATATTAAGAAATATTGTAGAATAAAGAAACGATAGAGCGTGTATTTGCAGATACCAAAGAAAAACATGCCATGCGTTATATTTTGTATAGAGGTCTTTCTCAGAACAAGAAATGGGTCAGGCTTAAATTTGCTGCTAGGAACTTCAAAAAATTTGCAAAGCATAGATGGAATGACCTGCATTCCTCTCTGTTTACTTTCTGGATTTCACTTTTTTCCCTCTTTCTTTTCTACCTGCATAAATTTGTCCCTGCTTCTTTATCAAAAGCAGGGACTTTTTTGACAGGCTGAATTCTGATTAATTTTTAATGATAATTTTTTCCGGCATGCTCCAGACGTGTCAATGCAATAATCGTGATGTTGTCGGCGCAGTTATGTTGCATGGCAAGTTCCATCAATAATTGCAGACGGCGCACCATGGGACATTCCAGAGACAAAATCTGTTCCATTTCGGATTTTGATACATAATCAGACAGACCGTCCGAACATAATAACAGAATGTCGCCGGATTTTATCTTTTCGCCGTGTTTTTTAATATCAAATTCCGGCTTGCTGGTCATATTTCCCAGTACAGGAAATATGACATGTCTGTAAATATGATTTTTCTGTTGTTCTGGAGTGATAATGCCTTCTTCCAACAGTAACTGGACAAGC
This sequence comes from uncultured Ruminococcus sp., assembly GCA_947174625.1. Lineage (GTDB taxonomy): Bacteria > Bacillota > Clostridia > Oscillospirales > Ruminococcaceae > UBA3855. Next base: position 2,268 of record CAMWJT010000157.1, on the reverse strand, counting down.
GACTGATCTCTTGACAATTGCTGTAATTTCCGGTTGCGATAGCGGTATAATCTGGAATCGCCCACATTCATGCTGTACAACATATCATGTTCATCCACACCGATCGCACATAATGTCGTCTGCATATTTCTGGTATGTTCCCGTTTTGCGCCGATTTTTGCCAGTGATGTATGTATCGTATTTAATTTCCGTTCCATATTCACACGACTGGAAAAGGAAACCTGTTTCAGCATTTCCAGACATTTAAAAGAAGCAATTTCCCCGGACTGTTCTCCTGCTACACCGTCTGCGACGGCAATCAGAAACGGATTGGATAATTTCTGTTCTGTGACACCTTCTGTCAGGACAGTTTTGTGAATTAATAACGCATCTTCATTGTGTGAACGGATGCCTTTATCTGTGATGGCACAGCAATAATACATAAAATTTCACCCCCGGAATGCCAGAAATCTGATCAAAATTTATATTTATTATACAAGATTTTTATGAAAAAAGCAATAACAGAATCAAGTCAAATGCTTACAGGCTGATTACAAAATTCAGGAAAATGACTAAATTTCGCTGTAATTCCCAAGAAATTTGAAATATTCCAGTGTCTCCGACAATTCCGAGAGCAGTGCAGAAATATCCGGGTCGTGAATATTCCCCGTGAAATCCAGATAAAAAATCACTTCAAAACTGCCGTTCCGGATGGGGCGGCTTTCCAGTTTTAACAGATTCATGCCGCCGATCAAGAATTTGCTTAACAGACGGTATAAACTGCCTTCTTCGTGCGGGAGTTTGAGCATGACGGAAATCCGGTCTGCATTTTCCGGGAGTAATAATTCTTTGGAGATACAAATAAATCTGGTGTAATTGGGGACATAATCCGAAATGGCTTTCCGGAGAATTTCCAGTCCGTAGAGCTGTGCGCAGTTTTCTGAGCAGATCGCTGCAAATGGTTCTTCCGAATTCGCCACCATCCAGGCGGCTGTGGCTGTGTTGCTGTATTTATGAGGATGCAAAGCATGATTCCGAATAAATTCTGAACATTGGGACAATGCCTGCGGATGCGAGAAAACTTCCCGGATGTTTTCCAATGCTGTGCCGGGTCTGACCGCAAGGCAATTGGTAATCTCTACAGTTGTTGTCTGATTGATATAAAAATTATACTTGTCCATGAGGTCATATGCCTGCACGACACTGCCGGCAGTGGAATTTTCTACCGGGATCACACCAAATTGCACGTCTCCGTTCTGGACAGCGGCAAATACATCTGCAAAACCGGACAGAAACTGCGGTTGACAATCCTGACCAAAGATCTGTTTTGCGGCAGTTTCTGCATTTGCGCCGGCAGTTCCCTGACAGGCAACGCTTGCTGGATTGAGTTGGAGTGTCTTGAATTGATAGGGTTTGACATCTTTATGTAACTCCCGGTACTGGAGATATTTGCTCATGTCAATCAGATTCTGGAATAAGACAGCAGAATAATCCTGCAAGCCGTCGGGTGCTTGTGTCCGAATGCGTCTGATAATTTCTTTTTCCCGATCGCCCTGGAAGATCGGCAGTCCGTTTTCCTGTTTGTAGAGTGCTACTTGCCGGCAGTATTCCATACGTTCTGAAAAAGCGTTGAGAATTGTCTGATCCAGTGCATTGATATGCACTCTTAATTCTTCTAGATTCATAAAAAAACCTCCTGAAAATTTTACAGGACAAGCCTGTTGTTATTATTATAATAGATTCTGAGAAAAAAATCAATAAAAATCAGATAAATTTTCGATAAGCTATTGAAAATCAAATCTGTTTTATGTTATAATAGAGATTGCAAGAGATTTTATAGAAATTAAAAATCCAGAAAAGGGAAACATAAAATCATATGAGAATCTTAGGAGTAGACCCCGGTTATGCGATTGTCGGCTTTGGAATTGTGGATTATGCAGGTGCAAATTTTGTGCCGGTTGATTATGGCGCAATTTTGACAGAAGCTCATACACCGTTCACACAGCGATTATGTGATATTGACACAGACATACGGGAAGTGTTCCGGCGCTATGAACCAGACTGCATGGCAATTGAAAAATTATATTTTACATCCAATCAGAAAACGGCAATTGACGTGGCACAGGCAAGGGGGATTTTAATCTTAGCCGCCGCCAGACAGAAAATCCCGGTTTATGAGTATACGCCGTTGCAAGTCAAAATGGCGGTGGTCGGCTATGGAAAAGCCGAAAAAAAACAAGTCATGGAAATGACAAAAAATATTTTAAAATTAGAACAGATCCCCAAGCC
>CAMWJT010000156.1 GCA_947174625.1 uncultured Ruminococcus sp. | reverse complement strand
GGGTGGAAGGATTTGAACCCTCGAAATAACGGAGTCAGAGTCCGCTGCCTTACCACTTGGCGACACCCCAGTTTTTTAATTTTACTGTATCTCTCACAGCTTTTATATTATAGCATATATTCTCTGATTTGTCAAGTGTTTTTTCAAAATTTTTTAAAATTTTTTTGAAATTTTTTTCAAAGATCTGATTTCCTGAAAATTCTTCCATAATTTTCATGATTTTTGATTTAAAAATGTGCATTGTGACAATTTTTTCGCCGTTTTTGTGCGTTATCCATTGACTTCTTACAAATCTGTGCTATAATAAATAGTGGTTAAATTTATGTGAAATGCAGGTTAAATTCTGAAAAACCTGCTGACAAACCATCAAAAATCAAAAAATCAAAGGAGGATGTTGGAAATGGCACAGATTACAGCCGTTGTAATTTTTGTGGCTATGTTTATCCTGATTATTCTGGATAAAATCGAAAAACATTATGTAACGCTCGGGTGCGGTCTGCTGACGCTTGTTGGCGTGTTCGGCATCTGCATGAGAGATGTGCAGGCAGTGTGGGACACAATTAATTTAAAAGCATTCGCATCCATGGAATTCTGGCACACTACCGGTGCAGAATCCGAATCCAGCGGGATCGACTGGGCAACGATCCTGTTTCTCGGCGGTATGATGATCATGGTAGAAGGCATGGCAAGAGTGGGCTTTTTCAACTGGCTCTGCCGGCGGATTGCGAAAATGGTACATTACAAGACAATTCCGATTTTTCTGGCATTCATGGTGATGTCGTTCATTCTGGCGATGTTCATTGACTCGATTACCGTGATTTTATTCCTGGCATCTGTCACAATCGAATTGTCCAGGTTGTTAAAATTCAATCCTGTGCCAATGATTATGTCAGAGATCTTCTGTGCGAACCTGGGAGGCTCTGCAACAATGTGCGGCGATCCGCCGAATATTATCATTGGATCTAATCTGCATTATTCATTTATGGATTTCCTAAGCAATACCGGCGTAGCGGCTCTGATTTCGTTTATATTTATTGTAGCCTATTTTTATCTGATTATGCGGAAGGAACTTGCTGGCGGAGGTGTCAGCGAGGAAGAAATCCGGAAAATGCCGTCTCCGGAAAGTTTCATTACAGACAAGACAGGTTTCTGGATCAGCTTAGTGATTTTCCTGTGTGCCGTAGTATTATTAATTACCCACAGCTCCACGGGATTGACCGTTGCATTTATCGGCGTTGTGATTGCCTTGATTACGCTGATCACATCCGCAAAACATATCCCGGAAATTCTCAAGGGAGTGGATTATAAGACACTCTTGTTCTTCACGGGATTATTTATCGTAGTCGGCGGACTGGAGCAGACAGGAGTCCTGGAAATCATAGCGAACTTTATTAGTAAAGTCTGTGGTAGCAATTATTATCTCATGGTAGCCATTATTATCTGGGTATCTGGTATTGCAAGTGCATTTGTTGATAACATTCCCTTTGCAGCAACAATGGTACCGATCATCCGGGAGCTGTCTCTTGGGAGTGATCCGTTGCTTGCAACGCTTGCATGGTCACTGGCAATGGGGACGGATGTCGGCGGTTCAGCAACACCAATCGGCGCATCTGCGAACGTAGTGGGGACATCTGCGGCGGCAAAAGCCGGACATCCGATCGGCTGGGGCGAATACTGCAAGAAATTAGCACCGGCAACGCTGATTGTACTGTTAGTCAGCACAGTGTATATCTGCATCCGGTATGTGACGCAATTATAAAATTTCTGAACTCAACATAAAATCCATTTCTTGTTGTTCCATTGGATCTCCTTTTCTGGTATAATAAAATTATCAAGAAAAGGAGGTTCACTTATTATGAACACAGATAAGATTTATGCACAGTCACTGGCGAGTGAGTACGCACCAAAGGACACATCCAAAATATTAAGACTCAGACGGCTTGACGCAAAAGCAAAAATGCCAGCAACGGTATTTACTTACACACTGGGGATTATTTCCGCACTTGTCATGGGTGTGGGGATGTGTCTGTCCATGAACGTCCTGGGGGACGGTTCGACTGCTTTCATGGTTGCCGGCATCATCCTGGGTATTCTGGGGATGATCGGTGCAGGGGTCAACTACCCGATCTACAAGAAAAAACTGGAAAAGAGCAAGCAGAAATATGCGTTTGAAATTATGGAGCTTGCAAAGGACATCGCAGAAAGTGAAGACTAAAAGCAAGGCTTTGTGGAGCAGACTGACAAGTGATACTGCATTCCGATTGCTTGTCACTGCTTCATTCAGCACAGGGTGTAATTTTCTGTATGGCTTGTTTTATGCAGTGCTTGGTGTGATTTATCAATCACCGTGGCATATTACTTTATTTGTCTATTACATCCTGCTTGCGCTGATGCGGTTCAGTGTGATTTCTGCGCAAAATAATCCAAATAAAAATTACATGAAACATCATGCAGTTGCCATGGTGTTTCTTGCAATTGCCATGTCGGGTATTGTCTGTTTAAGCATTGCAGAAAATAGGACAGTTGTTTATCATAGCATTATTATTATCACAATCGCAACATACACGTTTTATCAGACAACAATTTCTATGATCAATATTATAAAGGCACACAAAATAAAAAATCCTAAATTAATTATCCTGCGTAATATCTCCGTTGCAAGTTGTGTAGGTTCTATGTTTTCCCTCGAATGTTCTATGCTTGGGACATTCGGCGACATCAGAACCAGTTTCGCAAGAACAATGGAAATCATTTCCGGCGCATTTGCCGTGGGGATTATTTTATTTCTGGGTTTTTCTGTCATAAAATTTAAAAAATCCAAAAAGGACGGTGAAACTGTTGAATAAATCCGAAAGCAAATATTTTAATACCGCATTAAAAATGAATCATGCGTTATTGACAATTCTGGAAAAGAAAGATTTTGAATATATCACAATCCGGGAAATATGCGAAACAGCAGGTGTGAACCGTTCTACGTTTTATTTGCATTATCAGAATACAAGAGAGTTACTGGATGAAAGTATCAGGAATATCTATCAGAAATTTTTGAGTTATTTTGAAAATTCTAAGGATTTTTCCGTCCAGGAAATCAAAAATACTTCTCTGGAAAATCTTATTTTTGTCAAAGAGGAATATTTAAGACCCTATCTGGAATTCATCCAGGATCACAGAAGAATTTTCAAGACGGCTGTTCTCCAGGAATCTGTATTTGATACCCGGAAAAATTTTGATTGGATGTTTGAATCTATTTTCAATCCTATTCTTGCTTGTTTTCAGTGTCCGGAGCGTGAACGGCTTTACATCATGAAATTTTATATCAATGGTCTGATTGCTGTGATTATGGAATGGATTGAAAATGACTGCAAGGAATCCATTGACGAAATCATAACTATCATAAAAAAATGTATCTTTCTGGATAAAAATAATTTATAATTTTCAATCTCTCATGCAGGATCATTCTGCATGAGAGATTTTTTATATTCGCAGATCGGATCACTATTGACAAATCCCTTGTATTTATGCTATAATTTACAAAATAGAAAGATTCAGAAAGGCATGTGATTCCATGAATAAGACAAATAAACAACTGTTGATTTCTGTGAGCCGTGAATTTGGCAGCGGTGGACGTGAAATTGCGCACATCCTTGCACAGCGTTTCGGCATTAATTACTATGACCGGAATTTACTGGACGAAGTTGCGCAGGAAAATTCTTTCAATGCCGAAAAGCTCCGGAAATTTGACGAAAAGCCGAGAAGATTATTCTTTTCCCGGACGACTTCCAGGGGTGAGACCAATTCTCCGGAGCTGATCGTTGCGAATTATCAGTTTGACTACTTAGTAAAGAAAGCCAATGAGGGAGAGTCTTTTGTCATTGTCGGCAGATGTGCGGATGAGATTCTGTCCAATTATGAGGGGATTGTCAAATTATTTATCCTGGCGGATGAAGAATGCAAAATCAAGCGCATTGCAGAGTCCCGGAACGTCAGTCCGGAGCAAGCCAAAAGCATCATGCACCGCCATGACAGGAAGCGCAAGAGGTATCATAATTATTACTGTACAATCAAATGGGGCGATTCCAGGGGTTACGATCTGTCAATCAA
>CAMWJT010000155.1 GCA_947174625.1 uncultured Ruminococcus sp. | reverse complement strand
GCATAATATCGTCCGTGTCAAGCGTGCATTAGAAATCTGTCTTGCAACCGGGAGGACGTTCACGGAATACCAGGCGGAGAACCGTGCGCATGAGTCATCATATGATGCTTTTTATCTGGGTCTGGATTATGAAGACAGGCAGGTTCTCTATGACCGGATCAATGCAAGAGTTCTGGAAATGCTCGACCGGGGCATGCTCGAAGAAGTCCGGACAGTGTATGCAGAAAATTTAAAAAATCCAGCCAGAACATCCGCTATGGCAATCGGTTATAAAGAATTGATTCCCTATCTGGAACACAGAGAAGAATTAGAACAGGCAATTGCCCGGATTCAACAGGAAACCCGGAGATATGCCAAGCGACAACTGACCTGGTTTCGTCGAAATGCTCAAATTCAGTGGTTGAAATTGGATAAAAATGATGAACTGCAAGAAATTTCTGAAAAAGCTGAAAAAATGATAGCCAAAGCCGGATTTTTATGCTATAATAGAGAGTGAGTTATATTTTAATCGGCAATTCTGAAAGGAGATATTATAATATTATGAATAAAAATTTGAATTTGCAGGATACATTTCTCAATCAGGCACGGAAAGAACGGATTTTAGTGACGACCTATCTTGTCAACGGGTTTCAGTGCAAGGGGATTGTCAAGGGATTTGATAATTATGTCGTGATTTTTGACTGTGCCGGTCAGCAGCAGCTTGTCTATAAACATGCCATTTCCACGATTGCGCCATCCCGTCCGGTGTCTATTCTCGATAGTGAGGACAAGCAGGATTAATCCGGCATGAATTCTGAGATGCTGTCGGCTGTGCTCGCCCTCGTCGCAGTGTTTATTATTATTACAGTTGTCAATGTCGTAGTCAAGCAATTGGGTCAGAGTTATGTCACGGAGACGGCGCTTCTGGCAAAAGTCAGTGATTCTGAATTTGTCCAGGGTGTATTTATCCGGAATGAAACTGTGATTACATATGACGGCAGTGGTGTTCTTGATTATAAAATTTCCGACGGCGGAAAGCTCGGCATCGGCAGTGTCATTGCGGATGTCTACGCAAATGAGAGTCAGATTGCTGTCGGACAGAAAATTGATCAGCTCCAGAATGAGTTGTATTTATTAAAAAGAATTTCCAATCCCGGTACGACACAGACAGCACAGCCATCTAATATTGCGGCGCTTTTCACAGAAAATTTTGTGAATTATCTGTATCAGAGAGAACAGAATTATTTGGGGAATTTGCAGGAATCCCAGGAAGAAATGGCAGTCCTGCTTGGTATCTATCAATTGATTACTGGCAGTGATACCAGTTATCAGGAGCGCATGAATGCGATTCAGGGTGAAATTGTGGCATTGGAGCAGTCGCAGAAAGCCCCCGTTTCCGTGATTACATCCGACAGGGCATCTTATTTTGTCAGTTATGCGGACGGCTATGAAGATTCTCTCCGGATGAGCGATGTGAATTTACTGACCGTCGAACAGTTGGAGCAAATAGAGAATACTGTGATCCGGGATAAAACAATCGTGGGGAAGCTGATTGACAGTTATCAGTGGATTCTTGCAGTGATTGTAGATAATACAGAGAGAAAATATCAAGACGGCGACAGGGTGACTCTGAAATTTGCATCTACGTCAGATACTGTCACAGGGTTTATTACTTCTGTGAACAGCAAAGCAGGGGATGCGCAGACGATTCTGGGGATCACCTGCGAGACCATGACTTATGATCTGGTACAGCACAGGACGGAAAATGTAGAACTGATCCTAGATGGCTATCATGATATTCAGGGCATCCGGGTGCCACGGAGTGCATTGCATTTCCGTTCGATGACGGAAGAAGTCAAGGATGAAGAAACAGGCATAGTCCGGCAGGTGACGAACAGATACAGAGGTGTCTATGTTCTTGACGGAGAACAGCCGGAATTCCGGAAATTAGATGTCATCTATGAGGGTGAGGACTATGTCATTTCAGCAGAACATCCGGGAAACGCTTATCTTGCCTTATATGATTCGATTATAACAGGAGGTCTTGACGCAGATGGAGAGTAGACAGATTCAGGAAAATTACAGAAGAATTTCTGAGACGATTGCAGAAGCCGCAGACAGAAGCGGCAGGAAACCAGAAGAAATTACATTCATGGCAGTGACAAAGACCGTTGCACCGGAACTGGTAAATGCGGCGATTGCCTGCGGTATCAGAGTGCTCGGTGAAAATCGGGTACAGGAATATTTATCGAAAAAAGACAGTTATCAAAAAAATATCCCGGTGGATTTTATCGGGACACTGCAAAGCAATAAAGTCAAGTATATCATCCAGGATATGCGATTGATCCAATCCGTGAATAAATTGTCTCTGGCGCAGGAGATTGAGCGCTGTGCAGCGAAATCCGGATTGCATCAGGATATTTTGCTGGAGATTAACATCGGCGGAGAAGATTCCAAAAGCGGTTTACAGCCGGAGGGACTGCCGGAGCTGTTAGAACAGATCGCAGAACTGGAGCATGTGCATGTCAAAGGTCTCATGACGATTCCGCCGCCATGTCAGGACACAAGTTTTTTACAGGCAATGCAGGAATTATTTTTGAAAACCAGATTGCAGATTCAGGATTCGGGCATTCCGGATACAGAAATGCAGATTTTGTCCATGGGTATGTCGGATGATTATGCACAGGCAGTCTGGTATGGTTCAACGCTTGTGAGAGTTGGTTCGGCATTATTCGGTGCAAGAGATTATTCCAGATAAAATTGATCATAAAATTGATGAGTTATTTTAAAATTATTTTTAAATTATTTTAGTATTATAAAAATTATATAAAAGGAGAAGCAGGATGAAACTTTTTGACAACATGAAAGAATTTTTCTTTCCGTCAGATGATGTGCCCGAACAAGTTCCGGTGCGTCAGTCGCAGGACATCCCCCCTGTGACAAATATGGAAGAACAGATGGCGGCAGGACGAGAACCCGGCTCGAATATTGTCAGTATTCAGGCAACAGCGCAGTTACAGGTTGTTCTTGTCAAGCCCGAAGTGTTCACGGATGCCAAGGCAATTGCGGATCACCTGATCAGCCGTAAGACAGTTGTTCTGAACCTGGAGACAGCTTCTCCGGAGAACCGCAGGAGAATTATTGATTTTCTCGTTGGTGTATCATATGCTATCAGCGGCAGTTTAAAGCCAGTTGCCAATCTGACGTATATCATCACGCCGTATAATGTCGGCTTTATCGGTGATGATCTGGCGGCAGAACTGGAAAACAATGGTGTGATTATATAATATAAAATTATTATGAACAGTCATCAGAAACAACAGGAAGAAGATCAGATTTTGCTTGCACATGTCAGAGATCTGTGCAAGAGAAATGCCTGGCGCAGTTTTACCGGTTTTCTGGATATGCGACAGTATACCATGCTGAAGCAATATCTTGCACAGGCATATTCTTCGGATTGTTATTGCTTTTCCGGCGGTTATCCGGCGGCAGAACGGGGTATTCTGTGCATTCATGCGCAGGACTGCCCCCCGGCAGAAGAAGACTTCCCGTTTGTCTGCCTGACAATCCGGTTCCGGAAAGAAGACAAGCTGACACACAGGGATGTCCTGGGCAGTTTTATGAGTCAACAGATTCAGCGTGACCGGATCGGAGATATTCTCGTTGCTCCGGGAAAGATTCAGTGTTTTGTCATGGATCAGATTGCGCCGGTATTGCTGTCCATCCGGAAAATCGGCAGAATTGGTGTGCAGATTACGGATCAGGAAAAATTTTCCGGTGCGTACACACAGAACATGCAGGAAATTGCCGGGGTTGTGTCTTCGACGAGACTGGATGCCGTGCTGAAAATCGCATTGAAAATTCGTCGGCAGGCATGTGTCGGACTGATCCTTGCCGGGAAGGTGATGTGCAATTACCAGGAAGTGACAAAACCGGATCTGTTAGTACAAGCGGGGGATGTGTTTTCTGTCAGGGGATATGGAAAATTCCGGCTGGATGCAGTCGGCGCACCAACGCAGAAAAACAGACTGCATATTGTGATCCAGAAATATTTATAAATATAAAATATAATAATTATAGTAAATAAATTAAAATAAAAATAATTTTAATTTTCAAATTTTATTAATTTTTTAGAGGTGATATTTTA
>CAMWJT010000154.1 GCA_947174625.1 uncultured Ruminococcus sp. | reverse complement strand
GTCCTGCAAGGTCTGAGATCGGCATTACTGGGACTTGTCTGTGCTGGGATCAGCGTTCTGGGCGATCTGACGGCATCTGTCATCAAACGACAGAAAAATATCAAAGATTATGGCAATATCATGCCGGGTCACGGCGGATTGATGGACAGATTTGACAGCGTTTTATTTGTACTCCCGGCATTTTATACCTGCATGCAGTTATTCCCGATTTTTTGATTTTTTTAATTAATTTAATTTTTATCCAGAAAGGGTATTTATCAATACTATGAGTAAAAAAATTGCAGTTCTTGGCTCTACCGGCTCTATCGGCACACAGGCTCTGGAAGTTGCGGATGCACATGATCTGCAAATCACAGCGCTTGCGGCATATCACCAGGCAGAAAAATTAGCACAGCAGGCGAAAAAATACCATCCGTCCTGTGTCTGCATTTATGATACATCACAGGCAGAAAAATTAAAGCAATTATTAGCCGGTGAAACTATAGAAATCCTGACCGGCATGGACGGACTCTGTGCGATTGCTTCGGATGCCGGCAGTCATGATATAATTTTAAACAGCGTTGTCGGCATGGTAGGACTTTTGCCGACACTGAAAGCAATTGATGCCGGGATTCCCGTTGCACTTGCCAATAAAGAGACACTCGTCGCCGGGGGATCTCTGGTCATGCAGCATGCCAAACAGAACAATGTAAAGATCTATCCTGTGGACAGCGAACATTCTGCCGTATTTCAATGTCTGCAAGGCAATGCGCAGAATAAGATCCGGAAAATGATTCTGACAGCATCCGGAGGACCATTTTTCGGGAAGAAACGGGAAGAACTCCGGCATGTCAAAGCCGCAGACGCTTTAAAACATCCCAATTGGACAATGGGCAGTAAAATTACAATTGATTCTGCAACGCTCATGAATAAGGGCTTAGAATTTATCGAAGCCAAATGGTTATTTGACTTAGAACCGGAACAGATTGAAATTGTCGTTCACCGACAGAGCGTTCTGCATTCTGCTGTCGAGTTTGAAGATTATGCCGTGATTGGACAGATGGGCGTGCCGGATATGAAAATTCCGATCCAGTATGCGTTATTATATCCGGATCGCAGACCCTGTCCGACAAAGCCGTTGTCCCTGACGGATTATGGCATGCTGACGTTTGAAAAGCCGGATTTTGAGACGTTCACTTGTCTGCGCTGTGCCATAGATGCGATCAAAGCCGGCGGGGTATATCCGGCGATCGTCAATGCAGCAAATGAAGTTGCTGTGGCGCATTTTCTCCGGGATGAGATTTCGTTCTTGCAGATCGGCGAACTGGTAGAAGCAGCAATGCAGGCAATTCCGGGGAATTGTGACATCCGGGATTATGCAGAAATTCTGGAGGCAGATACTAAGGCAAGGACATTTGTCCGGGAACGGATGCAGAAACTGGCATAATATCCTGAGCAATCCTGAAAGGAGACTGTGCTTTTTATGATAACGATTCTGACAGCAATTCTTGTATTCGGTGTGATAATTGCGATTCATGAATTCGGACATTTTGCAATGGCAAAACTCTGTGGCATCAAAGTCAATCAGTTTGCGATCGGCATGGGTCCTGTCATCCTGAAAAAGCAGAAAGGCGAGACGGAATATTCTTTAAGATTGTTCCCAATCGGCGGATTCTGTGCTATGGAGGGTGAGGATAATCAGAGTTCTGATACACGTTCTTTTCATAATAAACCTGTATGGCAGAGAATGTTAGTTGTCGTTGCCGGTGCATTCATGAATCTGGTTCTTGGATTTATCCTGATTCTCTGTACAACGCTGTTATATGGCGATATTATCACAATGGAAGTTGCAGAATTTACGGAGAATTCTCAGACAGGACAGTCCTGTTCCACAAGCGAAACCTGCGGTTTGCAGATCGGCGATAAGATACTATCTATGGACGGCATGAGAATCCTGACAGATACAGATCTGTCTTATAAATTGCAGAATACAGAATCTGACACAATGGATCTGGTTGTCATGAGAAACGGTGAAAAAGTAAAGTTACCGGATGTGAAATTTTACAATACAGAAACAGGCAACAGACTGGATTTCAAAGTGCAGGCTGTGGAATTAACAATCTGGAATATAACAGAATATAGTTTTCTGAATGTGATTTCTACAAGCCGGCTGATCTGGATTTCTCTGAGAGATCTCATCACAGGCAAATTTGGTTTTCATGATCTGTCCGGACCAGTGGGCATTATTGAAACGATCGGGGAAGCGGCATCATCTGGAGATAATTTCAAGCAGAATCTGACTTCTGTGTTGTCATTTACATCCTTCATTACGATTAATATCGGGATTTGCAATCTTCTGCCGATTCCGGCACTGGACGGCGCAAGATTCCTGTTTCTGTTGATTGAGGCAATCCGGAGAAAGCCCGTCAGTCCGGAACGGGAAGGCATGGTGCATTTTATCGGCATGGCGCTGATGTTTCTGTTAATGATTGTGGTGACAGTTCAGGATATTTCTAAATTAGTTCAGTAAGTATTCTGCCGGAGCTGATTTCTCCGGCAGATTTTTTAAATTATTTTCAATTATTTTAATTTTCAGGAGCGTGTTTTTATCATGAGCAGAAATCTGAAATCTGGGAAAGTAAAAAATTACCAGTTAGACGGCAAACAGAGTTATATCCAGTCTATGTTAAGTATCCCGGCACATGATATAGATGGCAATGTCCGCCAGGCAGTTGCATTGGAACAAGCCGGCTGTGAGATCATCCGGACGGCTGTGCCGGATATGGAATCGGTGAAGTTAATTCCGGCAATCAAAGAAAAAATCCAGATTCCGTTAGTGGCAGATATTCATTTTGATTATAAAATTGCATTGGAATGCGCCGCCGCCGGTGTCGACAAAATCCGGATCAATCCCGGTAATATCGGCAGTATGGATCGTGTGAAGCAAGTGGCAGATGTCTGCCGGGAAAAGCAGATCCCGATCCGGATTGGTGTCAATTCCGGTTCCCTGGAAAAAGAGATTCTGGCAAAATACGGTTCTCCCACACCGGAAGCACTTGTAGAGAGTGCCTTGCATCATGTGGCAATGCTGGAAAGATTTGATTTTGACCAGATTGTCATCTCGATTAAATCTTCGGATGTCAACCGGATGATTGAGAGTTATAGATTAATTGCACAAAAATGCCCCTATCCGTTGCATCTGGGGGTGACAGAAGCCGGAACGGAACGCATGGGACTGATCAAATCTGCAATCGGTATCGGCTCACTCCTGCATGACGGGATCGGCGAGACAATCCGGGTATCACTGACGGATGATCCGATCAAAGAAAGCAGAGCCGCAAAAGATATTTTAAAAAGCATAGACCGACGTGACGGCATCCAGATTGTCGCATGTCCCACTTGTGGCAGGACACAGATTGATCTAATTGCACTTGCGAACCAGATTGAGACAGCGATTGCAGAGAAAAAAACAGAAAAAAATATCAAAATTGCCGTGATGGGCTGTGTCGTGAACGGACCTGGGGAAGCTCGTGAAGCAGATATTGGTGTTGCCGGCGGCAACGGAATCGGCTTATTATTCCGGCATGGTGAAATCTTAAAGAAAGTTCCGGAGCATGAAATCGTTCCGGCATTACTGGAAGAACTGGAAAATCTCTGAGCATTCAGAATGTAAGATACGGGAGTGTATTTTTATGGAACATGCAACGATTCTGGAATTTTTAGGACAGTATACAACGGATATTCCGGTTTCTGTACAGCAGGGTATCATTGAGAATATTCTTTATGATGCCAAAAATTTTCAGCATGTGACATTTGTCACAAGATTTCCGGCTGTTGTGCCGTTTGCGGATCTTCTGCGTTTTGAACAGGCTACCGGTGTGGCTTTGGGAATCGAATGTTTTAAGATTGACTGCCGTTATGCACCGGAGCTGTTCAATCCGGAAAGTTACCCGATCGTGATAGAAATGCTCAAGCGGGATCTGCCGATTATCAATGGATTTTTGAATCATGCAGAATTGGACTGGCAGGAAGATGCGCTGCATATTCAATTGCAGAACGGCGGTTATTCGATTCTGGAAAAATTCAGATTCACACACAAACTAGAAGAATTTGTAAAATTGCATTTTGACAGGCATATCAAAATCAAAATGGAGGTTGCGGATTTTCTTTCCCCGGAAGAGTTAGAATCCAGAATCCCGACAAAATCTCCAGA
>CAMWJT010000153.1 GCA_947174625.1 uncultured Ruminococcus sp. | reverse complement strand
GTTCTCCCGGAGCCGCCCTCATTGCCTGATTCCCCGATCAAAGGGTGCTGTGACTAGACGGAAGTAGCATTATCCTCCTGCGTTTCTTTGCTCGCCGGGTTGCAAATCCGGTTCACAACTGATTGTTCAGTTGACAAGTTTTATCCGTGGATTATCGCTCACCTTCTTCTATAGGGTCATGGCGCACGGCTTGGCTGACAGCCTTTCAGGTTGTCCGCAGGATTCCTGTATTTCTTTTGCTGCTATTCAATTATCAAGCTAAAACAGAGGAAATTTTTCCCCTCTATTTTTTCCTAAGACTTTTTTTAAATTTCACAAACGATTTTTCTCATTTTTTTAAAAGTTTGTGCAATTTATTTAAAACAGCACCTATTTCATAGCTGATTGATTGTTGAGTTTTACCAATTAACTCTGCAATTTCTTCCTGTGTCATTTCAAGATAGTAACGCATATGAATCAGTTTTCGTTCGTCCTCATCCAGTGTCTGCAATGCTTTTCTGAGGGCTTCTTTCTGAATGCTAATGTAAGCCATTTCAATCAGTTCTTCTTCGGAATATCCGAGTGCAGGAATTTCACAGATTTCTTCATCTATCGGGAGGAGTATCACGTTTTCTTCTGATTTCATTTTCTCAAGATAAACATGATGATTTCTTTCTTTTCTGTATCTCCGAAATTCTTTCTCTGTGCATTCAAAGACCACCGTTCCCATTGGAATATAAAAGCGGTTCTTGCTCTTCATGACATCCCTGATAAACTGTTCTTCCGACACTTCTATATACTTGCCATCTGCCGGATTGGTGCTGTATTCAAAATATCTTGTTTTCATAAGTACCTCCGTTTGAATTTCGATTTGCAATCTTGAATCAAACAAAGGCTCATGGATATTTCGCTGTGATGCACAGCCAGTCTATCTGACGGAACATAGGCAGTCCTCTCCCCTTGAGACGAGGACATAAAAAGAGTCAGTGTGTACTGCACACACTGACTTCGATATCTCTATAAAATGACAAATAATGAGGCTACCAATATTTAATTTTACTGACAATACTTGTATCCTCACTGTTGATGTATTTGAATAGTGATAATATGAACATACCCTGAATTCTGACAGGATTTATTGATGTTAGATATAGCTGAATTATTTATAAAAGAAAAGCCGACCTTCTGCAATATCGATAAATATTCCCCTTTGCAGGGAAATATCTGCTATACTCGTTTCATAAGGCATAAATCATACACATTGATGACTTCATCTCCATTAAAATCAGCATTCTGCTATTTCTCTAAAATGGGTAGTATCCTAAATGTGATCATTTACCGATAAAAATAACCTCCGCAAGCTTCTGCGGAGGTTTTAATTTATTCCATTGTTATGATGAATAAACACAATAGGATACTCTCCGAATGTGCAGATAGAGAGATGATCAGCTATTTAAAAGCAAGTGTTTCATCATACATAAGTCGAATATATTTAATCTGCCATCCTCACACAAATCGGCAGCTTTCCAATCTGCAAGATGTGTATTTGGTACAGCAAGAAGCCATTTTTGTAAGAGAACGATATCTGCGACATCAAAGTTCCCATCACCGTTGCAATCACCTGTACGAACATCATTTGCAGAATAAATTGAGAGCCTGTTGGTTGAAATTTCGTACTTGAACTCATATATGCCGCCTGTTGCATTCAAAGTACATGCATCTCCTGCATTCACTAAAACCAAACGATTCGTCGTATCCGCAATGGCAGTATTGTTTTTTCCATACCATTTGTCTGTGCCAAGGTCGTAAAGTCTGAATGTATATTTACCAGCAGACAGCTCTCTGGTAAGCGTGATCACATCAGTGTTATCTGTTTTCTGGAATACATCTGTATCATCCTGATTGTTAAATGAGCCTTTTAAATAGAAAGTGGAAGCAGTATTGGATAATGTATTGGCAGTATTGTATGTGATTGTATAAGTACCATCACCGCCGTTGACAAATGTCATTGTCCTGAAAGTACCGTTTGCATTTTCTGAACCTATTATAGCAGTTGCACCTGCTTCTACAGATGGATCAACCGTGATTTTTGTACCGTTTCGTTTCACAAATCTTGCATTGGTTGTGTCACCCATCACAATATCACCATCAAGGTTTACTGTGTAGGAAGTGATTGTACTTGACAATTCTATTGTAGCTCCATCTTTTGCGATACCGCCGGCAGCGTTGCTGTTAGAGGTATTATTTGCGTGAAGTGTTAAGTTAAGTCCGGTAAATGACTTATCCGTTAAAGCAATCGTATTATTACGGAGCTTACTTTCGTTGGAGGAAAAGCGGATAGTAGCATCAGTAAGTTTCCCGTTATTCACAGTAAAGGAACTGTTATACCCTAAGTTGGTCAGGTAAGAAATGAAAGAAGCATTATGATTGCTGTCTAATACGACTGATGTTGTTCCTGATGCACCATATGCATAATAATAGAGAGTCATGCTTTCAGAATCATAATATACTCTGCCTTCTCTTGTCAGATTTGATGAACCGGATACCGGGTCAAGAATACGATATGTACCATTTGTAAGAACTGCTGGTACGCTTGCAGGCGGAGTAATTGTATGATCCTGCTCAGAAAGACAGAAGTTATCAATTGGGTTATAGTTCACGCTTGTCACAAGCTTATCCCAATGATCCGATAGTTTTACTTTCTTTGTTATGGAAATTCCGCCAGGCATAACCTGTGTTTTATTTCTGGAGCTGTCGCCAGTCACGATGATATCCGTATTTCCCTTTATCATTGTGGCAACAGTATCTATCTCAGAATATGTGATACCATTCATCCAAGCCGGCGAAGCTGTAGACTTTGCATCTTCCGAATCAGTGGATTTCAGCTTATAATAAACTTCATCAAATGATTTGGTGAGTGCGCCGCCTGTGTTTGCATAATAATAAGCATAAGCACGCATCCAGAGCGGACGTCTTGCATTTTCCACAAGAGCACTTTCGAGAGCATCCTTAGATTTATACTTAGTCGCCAAAGCTGCTGCGACAGGCTCTGTAATAAAGATAAGACGATGTGTATTGGCATTCTCTTCTATAGAAGCACTGCCCAAGGCACCAAGATTTTTCTCTGTAATATCCCATGCAAGAACCTTCATAATTTCTTCCGGCAAATCTGTAGTGGGAGTTACATTATTGCCCCACATAGAGAATGATGTCGCTGTAATGACATTGTCACTTAGCTGATACCCTTCTTCTACATGATGCGGCTCCCAGCCTACATTCAGGCAGGCTTCGTCATTTTCGGAGAAAACTAACGGCTGCACATTACCGAAAGCATTTGTGCGTTGGATCCCTGCCAGATTGATCAGAGCAAGCTCCATAAAGCGTCCGATTGCGATATTGGCTTCTTCCGTCGTCATGCCCTGCGTATTATCTATGCCAATTTGACATGCAACAGGCCCATTTACGTACATCATAGGAGTAAGCTTTCCTGATTTCAGTGAGTTAAGATACGCACTGTCGCTTAACGCTTCTACAAATGCAACACATACGGGCAAATGCTCCGGTGAACATCCTGCCATAATTGCATTTGCTGCGATCTGATAAGCTTTCACTTTTTTTCCGTTGACAGTAGCAACTACATCGTTATATCCGTAAGAAGAATAACCAATGAACTTTTCTGCTTTGATCTTAGTCGGCGGTACTACAGGCAAGCCGTCTGTCATACCATTCTCTTTAAAATATTCCTCTACCTCCCCATATGTTCCGATAAATAGTGGGGGATAAGACTTATCATATTTGCTGCTTGGAGAAATGATCGGAAATCTGTTATTTTCCGGCTCAATCAAATCGTATTGATCTTCCAGAACACCGAGCCTCTGATAGGTTGTTCCCTTTGCTTCATATTCATCTTCGTAACCGTCCTTCAATGTAGCAGCGTTAGCTGAAAGCGAAACAGACATAAAGCTTGTTACAAGCACGAAACACGAAAGCATGGAGACCGCACGATTCAAGTATTTGAACTTCATAATATCATCCTTTCTGATTTTTGTAAAAAGCTTTATTCCGAAAGATAATAATTCCCAATCGGGCTGTATCCTTCATTCGCAACCAAAGTATCCCAGTTGCGTGGAAGATTCACATTAAATGAACAAGTATCACCGCCCGGCATAACTTGTATCTGGCTGCTGATGTCGCCACCGGTTATGACAAATCCCGTAT
>CAMWJT010000152.1 GCA_947174625.1 uncultured Ruminococcus sp. | reverse complement strand
GTATTATTCTTAATAAAATAAATTATAAAATAATTAAAATATAACTATTTTTAGAAAAGAGGGATTCTATTGAATAATTCTAAGCCAACGCATTCCAGAACAGAAAATCCAAAAACGAACACCCAGCGAAAAAATTTTAATGCGACAACAGGGCATGCCCGGAATCAGAACACTGCAAAACCGGAAGACGAATCTTTCCAGAAGCGGAAGCATTACACCGTGCAGTCCAAATCTTCCCCGAAATTAAAAAATCCTCACACGACACCCGTCAGGATTATTCCGTTAGGGGGATTGAACGAAATCGGCAAGAATATGACCGTTTTTGAATGCTGTAATGATATGTTCATCCTCGATTGCGGTCTTGCCTTTCCGGATGCTGACATGCCGGGTGTGGATATTGTCATTCCCGATTTTACTTATGTCGAGCGCAACCGGGACAAACTCCGTGGGATTGTCGTGACACATGCGCATGAAGATCACATCGGCGGGCTTGCCTATCTGCTTAAAAAAATCAATGTGCCGGTGTATGCCTCGGCGCTGACAATTGGATTAATCAGAAACAAACTGGAAGAACACGGCATCGCAAACCGTGTTTCACTCAACGTTGTGGAACACAGAAAAAATGTGAAAATGGGTTGTATGTCCGTGGAATTCATCCGGGTGACACACTCTATTCCTGGGTCTATGGCAATGGCAATCCATACACCGGCAGGTGTGCTTGTCCATACGGGAGATTTCAAGATTGATTACACACCGATTGACAACCAGTCCATTGATCTGGCAAGATTCGGCGAACTGGGCAGTCGTGGTGTGCTTGCGTTAATGGCAGATTCTACCAATGCGGAACGTCCGGGTTATACACCGTCAGAACGCAAAGTCGGGACTTCTTTTGAAAATTTATTCAAGAAAGCCGGCAGTAAGAGAATTATCATTGCGACGTTTTCTTCTAATATTCACAGAATTCAGCAGATTATCAACATGGCTGTCAAGACCAAACGCAAAGTTGCAGTTCTGGGACGGAGCATGGTAAATGTCATTGCAACAGCAATGGAACTGGGTTATCTGGATATTCCGAAAAATGTCCTGATTGATATTGAAGAAGTGGATCTCTATACACCGGAACAGCTGGTACTTGTGACGACCGGCAGTCAGGGCGAACCGATGTCCGCATTGACGAGAATGGCGAAACATGATCATAATAAAATCAAAATTTCACCTGTGGATTTTATTATTCTGTCTGCGACACCCATTCCCGGCAACGAAAAACATGTAACACAGGTTGTCAATGAATTATTGCAGTTAGGCGCAGAAGTCATCTATGAATCCATGTATGATGTGCATGTTTCCGGTCATGCGTGTCAGGAAGAATTAAAATTAATGATGGCGCTGACAAAACCAAAATTTTTCATTCCCATGCACGGAGAATACAAGCATCTTGTAAAGCACCGGAAGCTTGCACTGGAAATGGGCATCCCGAAAGAAAATATTTTACTGGCATCCATCGGCGATGTGATGGAAACAGATGGGACAAAATTAAAGATTGTCTCTCAAGTCCCTGCCGGACGGACGCTTGTGGATGGTCTGGGCGTGGGAGATGTCGGATCCGTCGTACTCCGTGACAGAAAACAGCTTTCCGCAGACGGCTTGATTATTGTCGTGGTCGGTCTGGAACGTGGTTCCAGTCGTGTGATTGTCGGACCTGAAATCATTTCCAGGGGCTTTGTTTATGTCCGGGAAGCCGATGAGATTATTACGCAGGCAAGAAAATTGATGTATAATGAACTGCGCAGGTGTTCCCATGCAGAATTGCGGGACTGGACGGCACTCAAATTCAGACTGCGTGAATCTATGTCGAATTTTATTTTTGAAAATATGAAACGCACACCCATGATTCTGCCGATTATTTTAGAAATATAAAAATTAATTATTAATAAATTAATAAATTTAGAAAAGGGAGGTGACAGGTTGAAACCAAAATATCATGGTTTGTTTTGGACATTTCTGGTGGTTCTGGTCGGGATGACGGTGATTTTATCTGTGATGTTGTTCCGCAGTGGGCAGCGTTACAGTCTGCTGTACCATCTGCCGACATTCCTGCTGGCTGTGGTCACGGCTGTCAATCTGCTCTATTCCCAGCAGTATCATATCCGGTATATTGCAAAATTAAACCATGAATGTGAACATGTAGAACTGCATACCATGCAGCAGCTGCCTGTCGGGATCTGTGTGTTGGATCATGCAGACGTTCTTCTGCATTGCAATCCGTTTTTTGAAAAATATATCATGTCTGACCAGGATTTTTTCGGGAAGAAACTCCCAGAGTGCATCCCGATAGATCCCGGACTTCCGGAACAGGATATTCACTGGCAGGAGAGATATTATCATGTCACTTCTGTGTCTTATGAAGATCCCGGAAAAAATTGTTATACAGCATTTCTCTGGTCAGATAAAACAGAACTCGAACAGCTCCGGCAGGATTATGACAATTCCCGGATGTGTATGCTTGTGATTGTGATTGATAATTATGAAGATTTGATCCAGAATGCGAAAGAAAGCGAAAAACTGGAGATCAGCGCTGCAATTGAAAAATTACTGGAAGAATTCATCTCCCGGACAAACGGCATTCTCAAACGGCTGAAAAATGACAGATTCATTGCCATTCTGGAAGAACAGCATGTTCAACAATGTATTCTGGAAAAATTCCGGATTCTGGACGATGCCCGGAAGATCTGTGTTAGCAGTCGGAATAATAAAAATTTTATCACGTTTTCCATCGGTGTCGGACATGGTGCGGAAAATTTACAGGAAAGCGAAGCACTCGCCGTACAGTGTCTGGATATGGCACTCGGTCGTGGCGGTGATCAGGCTGTTATCAAGACAGAAAACGGTTTTCAGTTTTTCGGAGGTGTTTCCAAGGGTGTCGAGAAAAAATCCAGAGCAAAGACCCGGATTGTTGCCGGTGCTGTGCAGGATTTCATCCTCAATAGTGAGAATGTGTACTTAATGGGGCACCGGTTCGGCGATCTGGATTCTGTCGGGTCGGCATGTGGTCTTGCCGGCGCAATCCAGGAAATGAAAATCCCGGTAAATGTCGTGATTGATCCGGAAAAAAATCTCTCGCAACAGTTAATTGCTATGGTCAAGCAAGAGACCGGCGAAGAATTATTTCTTACACCGCAACAGGCGATTGATACAATCACAGAGAATACACTCTTGATTATCGTCGATACGCATAACAAAGAAATCCTCGAAAGCCTGGCATTATACCAGGCGGCAAAGAAAGTGATTGTCATTGACCATCACAGAAAAAACATCAATTATGTTGACAATGCCGTTGTATTCCATCATGAACCTTATGCGTCTTCTGCGTGTGAAATGGTTACGGAGCTGATCCAGTATTTCAAACTGGAGCATCAGGTTCCGTCCTGGTGTGCAGATTGTCTGTTATCCGGGATTATGCTGGATACGAAGAATTTTGTGATGCGTACGGGTGTCCGGACGTTTGAAGCGGCGGCATATCTGAGAAAGACCGGTGCAGACACTGTCCGTGTCAAGTGTCTGTTTTCGGATTCGATTGAAATTTACCGCAATCGTTCTCTGATCGTGTCAGGTGCAGAAATCCAGGGTTGTTATGCGATTGCAACAGCGCCGGAGGGAACACCGGAAGTGCGGTTAGTTGCGCCACAGGCGGCGGATGAATTATTGCATATTTCTGATGTCACATGTGCATTTGTGCTGTACAAAATGCAGGATGTTGTATCAATTTCGGCAAGATCACTTGGAAATGTGAATGTGCAGGTGATTATGGAACAGCTTGGCGGCGGCGGACATCAGACAATGGCGGCAACGCAAATCCGGGGTGTTTCGATGGAACAGGCAAAAGAACAGCTTCAGAGGGTTCTTGCGGAGTATGCAGATGCAGAAGAAAAACCGCAAGAAAATTTAAAATAAAAATTAAAAAAAATCAGAAAGGATCTGAGAAACATGAAAGTTATTTTTATCCAGGATGTCAAGGGTTCCGCAAAGAAAGGCGATCTGAAAGAGGTTGCCGACGGCTATGCACGGAATATGTTAATCAAGAGGGGGCTTGCTGTGGAGGCGACTCCGGAAAATCTGAACAAATTGCAGGGACAGCAAGCATCCGCACAGCACAAAAAAGATCTGGAAAAGCAGAACGCTGAAGAAATCCGCAGAAAGCTTGACGGACAGA
>CAMWJT010000151.1 GCA_947174625.1 uncultured Ruminococcus sp. | reverse complement strand
TGCTTCTTGTTCGGCGCAATCCGTCCCACAAAAATGAAATTCGTCCAATCATCCTGCGCATATTTTTTCAGAATCCCGGCATCCGGCTTTGTTTCGTAATCCTGGAACGGAATCAGAATCGGTCTGACGGCAATCGGACAGTGAAAACCTGCATCTCGGAGTTCCTGTGCATTAAATGCAGAATCTGCAAGACAATAATCTATCGTTCCGGATTCTGCAAGATGGTGCAGTCCGTCTAATCCGTACTGTGCATTGGTCTGCGCATCCGGATTATAATTTTTAAAAAAATGCGGCGGTGTGATATTATGATAAATCATCATTTTCCGGCATGGATAATTTTCCAGACTGTAATTTAATTTCGAACCGGTGGACATGTGATATAAAATAATATCAGATGGCTCTAATGCCGGCATGCCGTTACATAAATCCTGCGCTGTATTTTTAGGGAGTCTCTGGTCTACAGCTTCTGCATAGATCCGGGTTTCATAGCCAAGTTCCCGCATGGCTTTCTGCAATGCAATCGTATCATTGCCGACGGCATCCCCGAATGCCAGTGTCGGCACAAACTGAATGATTCTCATGATAATCTTCTCCGGAGCTGTTCATTTTCCGCTGTCAGCGCCCTGATCTGACTGCGCAATGCCTGGATCTCCTGCCGGTCAGCAGATTGTTTCAATTCCAGGGCATCCATCCGAGAGAGCAATTCTGCCGGATTGATCGGATTGGATTCTGTTTTTGATAAAATATACTGATTCGTCTGCCGGACGGCATTCGCTGTATGCAGATTCAATGCGTTCTGTTCCGTGATGATCGGCATCATGTAGAATTTCATGAGTTTCCGGAGAACTTTCTTCACAAATTTAATCAGAAAATTTCCTTCAATCGGCTGTTTGTACGGATCAATCTGACTGCGTATGCTGAGATATTCCATGCTTTGCTGTAAAGAATCCAATTGGAACGGCATATTATCAGTCTGATTTTTCATTTCCTGCTGTAACGGGATTTCTTCAAAATCCAGAATCACATGATCCAGTTTTTTTTCTTTGATTTCCTGCCGGATCGTCTGCATAATCTGATCTATATCGAAATTATAATTTAAATTATTCTCCTGCATTTAATAATTTTCCTCCTGATTTTTCTGCAATGATTTTCTGATACTGCCGTTCATCAATAAAAATAGAATTAATCCCCGTGAATGCGTATTCCTGGTAGTCCATTCTCTGCATGTAATCCACCAGCTCCCAGTCTTTTTGATTGATGATTAAATTTTCAGAATACGGAATCATTTCAATGATAAAAAACAAGGGTCTATATGTCTCAAAATCAATGCTTTCCAGAATCTCCAGTTCCAGACCCTCAATGTCCAGATTCACAAGCAACGGCGCTTCACCGTGGATATAATCCCGGATGATGTCAGTCACGGAGATTGTCCGGATGGCAACTTGCTGTTGTAACTGTGCATCCGGATTTTTTTTCAGAATCTCTGAAATATCACCAATCTTGGATAATCCATCCAGATTTAACACCTGAAATAAAATTTCTTCCCCGGAACGTTCCGTTACAGCTCTGTTTAAAATCACATCCCCCGGACGTGCCTGCTCCAGATCCGGAATCAGCGCCGGATTGGCTTCAATCAGGACACCCCTTGCGCCCTGCTGATAAAACAGATATGTGTTGTTCATTTCAATAGGCTTATTTGCGCCAAGATCCAGATAACTGCATTTCGTGAACGGAATGCCGAGCATCGCACAGGCATATAAAATAATTGCATCTTCTCCGGCTTGGGAATATGATTTTTTATCAAATAATTTAAAATTCTGATTCTGAAAAGCATTTGCCTGATCTTGTGTGATCTGCTCTAAGATCTCCACCCGGTGTGCTAATTCTAATGTTGTCCGGTCGTCACTTCGCATCCGGTTTTCTGTCTCTGACCGGTAATGCTCCAGACAATCCAGACGCTTTTCACAACGCTGTGTGCGTTCCTGATTGCCATGATCGGAATCTGCCAATTGTGACTGCAATAATTTGATTTCTTCCTGTAATTTCTGATTCTGCTTCTGCAAGATTGCCGACTGCATGGCGGAACTCTCCTGAAATGCGGCAATCTGATTTTGCGATTCGCTTAACTGATGCCGAAGTAATGCCGTTTCCTGCTGTCCGGCTTCTGTTCTGGCATAGAGATCCCGGAGCAGAAAACGCAGGATTCTGGTATATAATTTCAAAAAGTTTTCACCTCCATAAAAATTCTGTTGACAGACGACACACACCAATGTCCTGTTTTGCAGAAGATACCACAAAAGACAATACTCTGCGGATGTCATCATAGATCACACCGTCATGGGAATGCACGGCAATATCCAGATAATACTTTGCCGGCAAGAGAGAATTCCGGAATGTGATTTCTAATTCGCCGTTCTCCTGAACCGGGATGTACTCTCCTGTTTCAATTAAAATATTTGTCCCGTAACAGTGCAGTCCGTCTTCCCGGAAAATTCCGTAGCCAAAATTGCCTTTTAATTTTAAATTTTCCGCATTTTCTGCATGATATTGCAGAAAAATTCTGATTTCCTGTTCTGTATCAAAGATATATTGCTTCTGATTGTCCTGATCCCGAAGCTCTGCGTTGGTAAAAATAACTTGTTGTGTACCCATCCGGATTGCCGTCTTTTCACAGAATGCCGGAAGTTCAGATTTTTCCGGATTTTCTGAATTTTCTGGATTCTCTGCATTTTCTGTATGCTGTTTTTCCAGATGTTCCGTGCGCTTGTCCTCCATGTGCTTCAGATAATGATCGTGTACAACTTTGGGAATCCCAGATTCCCGGATCAAACCGTCTTCAATCCAGTAAGAAGTTTCACAGATCTGTTCAATCTGTCCGAGTGCATGAGAGACAATCACGATTGTTGTGCCGTGAGATTTGATCTCCCGGAGCTTGTCAAAGCATTTTTTCTGAAAATTCGCATCTCCAACTGCCAAAATCTCATCAATCAGCAGAATTTTTGCATCGACATGAATCGCTACAGAAAATGCCAGTCGCATATACATCCCGGAAGAGTACGTCCTGACCGGATTGTCAATAAATTCTTCTAATTCTGAAAATTCGATAATCTCTGCAATCCGTTTTTCGATCTCTTTCCGGGTTAATCCGAAAATAGATGCGTTCGTGTAGATATTCTCCCGTCCGGTCATATCCGGGTGAAATCCTGCGCCCAGTTCGATCAGACTGGAAACACGTCCCTGCATTTCGATACTGCCTTCATCGGGATATAAAATTCTGGTTAATAATTTCAGCGTAGTACTCTTGCCACAGCCGTTGTGTCCGACTAAGCCAATCGCTTCGCCTTTCTTCACAGAAAAACTAATCCCATTGAGCACCCATCTGTCTTCATAGTGATTGCGATTGCGGAATAAAATCCGGTCTTTTAAGTCATTGCTCCTGTCATAGAAAATCCGGAATTTTTTCCGGACGTTTTTTACTTCAATTGCGTTTTCAGGATTTGTCAATTACATCACCTCCGCAAAACGTTTTTTTAATCCGGAAAATACCAGTTCCCCCAGAATCAGACTTGTCACACCGAAGAACAGCGCAATCAGGAGCGTGGAAAAATCCGGGATTCTGGCATAATATAAAATATCCCGATAGGCAACAATCACGGAAGTCATGGGATTGAAATAAAATAATTTCCGGATGTCCGGGTCAGAAATCATCTCAATCGGGTAGAGTACCGGTGTCATGTAAATCCATGCCATTGTGACAATGCTCAGAATGTGTTCCATATCCCGGAAAAAAACCGTCACAGCCGAAAATAACAGAGCCAGTCCCAGCGCAATCATGTATTCAATCAGCATGACAATTGGCAGACAGAGTATCGCCCGGAAATTCAGGGAAATTCCGGAAATAAATACCACCAGGAATATAATCACAAACGTCAGAAGCATATTGACAAAACAGCTTGTCACATAGGAAATGGGCAGAATTTCCCGTGGGAAATAAATTTTTGTCACTAAATTCTGGGATGCCATCACGGAATTTGCGCCACCCTGGAGACTGGACGAGAAAAAAATCCAGGGAATCAATGCGACAAATAAATACAAATAATATTTCTCAATGGCACTGGGCAGAATGAAACTAAATGCGATTGTATAAATAATCAACTGAAATAACGGATTGATGAACGTCCATAAAAATCCCAGGACACTGCCTTTATAGCGTC
>CAMWJT010000150.1 GCA_947174625.1 uncultured Ruminococcus sp. | reverse complement strand
GACGAAAATATCATTGATGAATGGATTTCCGACAAAGAACCGCATTTCATCGATGGTAGGCTGATTACTGGAAAGACCTATATTCTGAGGGAAATCTCTGCTCCGGATGGTTATGTGATCGCTGAAGAAATCGAATTTACAGTCAATGAGGATGGCACTGTGACAGAAGTTGTCATGAAAGACGATACTACAAAAGTGAAAATTTCTAAACAGGACATGACCACAGGCAAGGAACTGCCTGGTGCAAAACTCCAAGTAATTGATAAGGACAAAAATGTTATGGATGAATGGATTTCCGACGAAGAACCGCATTTTATTGAGGGCAAGCTGACTGCTGGAAAAACCTATATCCTGCGTGAAATTACTGCTCCGGATGGTTATGAAATCGCCAACGATGTGGAATTTACTGTCAGCGAAGACGGTTCTGTGACAGAAGTCGTTATGAAGGACAAGAAAACTCCGGATATTCCCACAACTCCCGTTGTTCCGACGACTCCGACAGTTCCCACTCCGACTCCGTCGGTCAGCACACCAACTCCCGTGACAAGCACCCCGGCTACAGGCGATCCCGGAAAGAACCCGGTTGCTGTGACAATGTGCATTGCAGGACTTTGCGGTCTGGTACTGACAATTGTCATGCTGAGAAAGAAGGAGCAGAAGTGATGAAGAAAACCATTATTATGGCGGCTGTTTCAGTCGCCCTCCTTTTGGGAGGAACAACTTTGCTCTTGAAAGATGATGCACAACAGGCACAGAAAAATGCCGAAATCAAGCCTTATGCACTGACACAGGATGTGCAGGAAAAGCTTGATGAAATCGCTGATGAGCTGACGGTTGAAACTGTACAGGAAAGCATCCATAAAACAACTGATATGATGGAAACTACTGAATTTTCAGAGATGACAGAACAGGAAAATTCCACACAGACTATGGATCGTTCGGGGACTCTCCCAGCTGAAATTTTACAGCAGCTCAGGGATGCGGCAAGTGTGCTGACAGAGGCATATCCGGATGCCGTCGGATGGCTGTATCTTCCCGAAACAAATATTAATTATCCGCTGATGCAGGGAGAGGACAATGCATTTTATCTGCACCATGCCTATGACGGAAGTTCTCTGTCTGCTGGTTCTGTATTCCTGGATTACCGCTGTGAGCCGAGACTTTTGAATCCGATTAATGTGGTCTATGCCCACAATATGAAGAATGGTTCTATGTTCGCAGGATTGCTAAAATTCGGAGATTCTGCCTATTTTGACAGTCATCGTTACGGCTGGCTGGCAACTGCTGACAAGGTGTACCGGATTGACTTTTTCTCTCTGGCAAAAGCAAACTATCATGATCCGATTTATGACGGTTCACAGCCAATTCATGACTGGATTTCCCGGATTCAGAATTTATCCGTTATCTGCAAAGAAATAAGCTATGATGCGTGCGATCGGTTCATTTCACTGTCCACATGCAGCAATGAATTTGCAAATGCAAGAACAGTGCTGACCGGAAAACTCGTAGAGATGGAGGGTGATACAGATAGATAAAGCAAAGAAAAAAGCTGTGGCAGTGCTTGCCAGTATGCTGATGTTTACCAATATGCTGACGATTACTGCCCATGCCAGCGGCGATGTGGCGAGTGCCGTTACAAACACATGGAACAGCGCAAAATCACAGATCAAGAGCATCACTGACAACGTGATATTCCCTGCTTTAGATGTAATTTTAGTAATTTTGTTGTTTGTAAAGATAGGCAGTGCCTACCTCGATTACCGCAAGCATGGACAATTAGAATGGACACCAATTGCCATTATTTTCGGCGGTCTGTTATTCACGCTGACTGCGCCGCTCTATGTGTGGAACATTGTCGGTATCTGATATCCACTATCTACCAGTTTAATAAATAATAGAAAGAGTGTTGTTGATATCTGACAGCACTCTTTTACATATCCCGAATAGCGGGATTCAGAAAAAACAGTCACTCACGCAAGAGGACTGCACAAGAATTTTTCGCAAAATTAAGCATTTTATGATACTCTTATTGTAGCATAAAATCTGAACAAAATCAAGTGTTTTTTATAGAATTTTTTGAAAGATAGAGGAGGAATCAGGCATGAGCCACAGCATCTATCTCCGCAAAGACGGGCGATGGGAAGCCCGTCTTTCTTTGGGAACAGATGAACACGGAAAAAGAAAAACACGCTCTTTTTATGGAAAAAGCCGTGAAGAAGCGGAATATAAACTGCTTGTTTCACAGCAGAATCTTGCTGATGAGTACGCTGTAACGGAAATGACGGTCGAAGAGTTAGCCATTGAATTTCTGCACACTTCGGCAGTCAGATTAAAGGAATCCACAGCCGCTAATTATCGCATGAAAGCCTAAAAGCACATCATTCCGGCATACGGTGACATACAGTGTTGTATGCTGAAGTCAAAAATGATTTATCAGTTTGTGGAACAGAAACTCAAATCCGGACTTTCTGCCAGATATATCGCCGATATTCTGGTGCTGATGAAGTCCATGTTCCGTTATGCAAGCCGGGAATATCATATCCGGAATGTGATGGACGGCATTATCATGCCGAAATGCCAGAAGTCCGAAACTACGATATTTTCACATGAACAACAAGAAATATTAAAATCATATATCACAGCAAATCAGAATCTGACAACGCTGGGAACAGCTCTGTCGCTTTACACAGGTGTCCGGATTGGTGAACTTTGCGCTTTACAGTGGGCAGACATCGACCTTAAAAAACGGATTTTGACCGTCAGAAAGACAATTCAGCGCATTCAGTGTCCATCTGGTAAACGTCGTACAAAATTAGTGATCACTGCGCCCAAAAGTCACAGTTCCTGCCGTGAGATTCCGATTCCGGAATGCCTGTGTGCAATGCTTGCACAGTTCCAGACTGATCAGAATATTTATTTATTATCGGGAAAAACTAAGCCTGTTGAGCCGAGAACTATGCAGTACAGGTTCTCTAAAGTCCTGAATAACGCAAATCTGCCGTCAGTACATTATCATGCTCTGCGTCATGCGTTTGCAACAAACTGTGTTACATTAGGCTTCGATGTGAAAACATTGTCAGAAATTCTCGGTCATAGTTCTATAGAATTAACATTGAACCGTTATGTGCATTCTTCCATGGAACGCAAGCAGTCCTGCATGAATCTGTTGTCCTGGTCGGCGGCTTAACCGTCAGATGTGTGTCATTGTCCGTCAGGAATATTCTTCTTTCTTCCGCAATTTCGGCATTTCAGAAAAATTTCGCTTGAAATGCTTAATTTTGCGAAATTTTTTTGAGATGCAAAGCAGAAGAAAAGGAGAATCTGAAATGACATGCACAATTTTATCATCAGGCGATGAATTCCGGACACTGTGCCGGAATGAATCAGAAAAGCCATTTTCCACAATCAAAGCGAAAGTTTGGGAAACTGTCTGGGACTTGTATTGCAGAGGATATGACAATTTCTATGTCAATTGTGATTATGGCACACCGATGTGGGCAGCAGAGTTCATCCTGAACCTGAAAGCCGGAAACAAAGTGAAATTGCACATTATGATCCCCTATGAAGAACAGGCAACCGACTGGTCGGAAGAAATCAGGGATCGTTATTTTGCCATTCATGAAAAGGCTGACAGTGTGACGCTGGCGCATACGCAGTATAATCCGTTCTGTTATCAGGATACGGACGAGAAAATGATTGATGGGAGCGATTTACTGCTTGTGTTTGGCAGTGAAAATGGTGCGCCTTTTGCCGAAAAATATGCTAAAAAGAAAGGCGTTCCTATCGAATATCAGGAAATTGTAAAGAAACCCGATTTAAAGTAAAGCGTGAGCAATTCATGGCAAAAGCCGTGGATTGCTTTTTATTTTCAACTATCTGTGGATTTGTTGGCATTCATTTCTACAAGCAGTTCTGTTCTTCCAATCAATTTCGCTTGTTCATCGTTTGGCAAACGTCGGAACAAATTCAGCATTTCCTGTTCTTTTCCGGTTGAGGTTTCCGGTTTTTCTTCGCCAGTTAAAAGATAGTTGAGGGACAAATTTAAAAATTCGCAAATTTTAATGAGATATTTTGTTGGTGGCTCTGTTCCACGCTTTTTCCATGTTGTAAACACACTATAATTAATACCGATATAATTGCAGATATCTGCCTGTGTCCGGTTGATTTCTTTCAATCTCTCAGTAATTCTGTCCATTATATCCATAATTGCACCTCCGAAATTATACACTACTTACG
>CAMWJT010000149.1 GCA_947174625.1 uncultured Ruminococcus sp. | reverse complement strand
GTTAAGAGAGATTGACAGAATCCCCGGTGAATACTGGATCAGATTTATGTCATCCCACCCAAACGCGGCGACACCGGAGCTGATGGATTGTCTTCTGGAATGTGAGCATGTCGCAAAGCATCTGCATTTGCCGGTACAATCCGGGAGTGATGCAATTTTAAAACGCATGAACCGGAATTATACAGTCCAGAAATATTTGTCGCAAGTGAATTACATCCGGCAGAAAGATCCGGATTTCTCGTTGACTACGGATCTGATTGTCGGATTCCCGGATGAGAGTCGGGAAGATTTTGAAGCGACACTGGAATTAGTCCGAAAAGTCCGCTATGATAACATGTATTCGTTTATTTACTCCAGGAGAACCGGGACAAAAGCGGCAACCATGCCGGACAGTATCTCAGATGCAGAGAAGAGCCAAAGAATGCAGGAATTATTGACATTACAGCGTGAAATTGCAATAGAGAATAACAAGCGTTTTGTTGGCAGATTTCTGATTGTACTCTGTGATGGAGAGAGCCGGAAACATCCGGGGATGATGACCGGACGGAGTTCAGAGAATATTCTGGTGGAATTTCCAGGGGATGCCGGGCAGATTGGGCAATTTGTCCGGGTGCGGATTACGGACAGCCGGAGCAGTTGTGTCTCCGGGGAGATTATTTAAAATTGTTATTTATTTATTATTATTTATAAAGGAGTATTTTTGATATGGATATTATCGAAATGACGAGAGAACTCGGCAAGGCAATCCAGGCAGATGACAGATATATTGCTTACTGTCTTGCCAAGCAGGCGAATGACGAAGATGAACAGCTTCAGGCAGTTATTAATGCGTTTAATCTGAAACGTGTAGAACTCCAGATGGAAATTGCAAAGCCTGACAAGGATAATGAGAAAATCCAGGAGCTGAATGAGATCATCAAGGACAGTTATCAGAAAATCATGAGCAATCCGAAGATGCTGATTTATAACAGTGCCAAAGGTGCAATGGAGGAACTTATGAGCCAGATCAATACCGTGATTTCCATGTCTGCAAACGGCGTGAATCCGGATGAGATTGACGTGACAACAGCATCTTGCGGCGGAGACTGCGGAAGTTGTGGCGGTTGCGGCTGATTGAATCATGCAAGAAAATCAGAATTCAAAACAGACCAGGAGAGGCTTTGTGCCGACAGATGCACGGCAATTCAGTGAAAAGGCACTGGAAACGCTGTGCATTGCCGGCGAGGAAGTCCGTTATTTATTGAACCGTGGCTATTCTGTGAAATCCGCAACAACGTTCGTCGGGAATCATTATTTATTATCTGAACGGCAGAGATTAGCATTAGCCCGGATGATTTCCCCGGATCAACAGATTCAGATCCGGAAAGCAAAGGAATTGCAATTTGCAGATCTTGCCGGAAAAACGCTGTATATGGACGGCTTCAATACGATTATCACGCTGGAGATTGCCTTTTCCGGATCATTATTATTAGAATGTCTGGACGGGACAATCCGGGATTTAGCCGGTCTGCGAGGGACGTACACGCTGATTGACAAGACGAATCTGGCGATCCAGGTAATCCGGGAATTTCTGGAAGATGCCGGGATTGCCGGACTTGTGATCTATCTGGATGCGCCGGTATCGAATTCGGGGAGATTAAAACAGAGAATTTTTGAGATCCTGGGCGATGCAAAATTCCGGACAGAAATTGAGATTATCAATCCCGTTGACCAGGTGCTGAAACAGAAATCCCATGTCATTACGTCAGATGCTATTATCCTGGATGCCTGTGAAAGCTGGTACAATCTGAACCGGGAAATTATCCGGAGAAATTTTGAAACTTATCAATTTATCAGATTAGATTAAATTAAATTAAATTTAAATCAGAAAGGAGTTCCCGAATTGGAATTGAAAGAAATCCGCAAAGAACAGTTATCCCCCATGATGCAGCAATATTATGAGATCAAGCAAAAATATCCGGATTGTATCATATTTTATCGCCTGGGAGATTTTTATGAAATGTTCTTTGATGATGCCGTCCGGGCATCCAGAGAACTGGAATTGACACTGACAGGTCGTGAATGCGGACTCTCGGAACGTGCGCCCATGTGCGGTGTGCCTTATCACAGTTATGAATTATATGCCAAGCGATTACTGGAATTAGGCTGTAAAATTGCCATCTGTGAACAGATGTCAGATCCGGCAGAAAGCAAGGGACTTGTGGAACGGGAAGTCATCCGGATTATCACACCAGGGACTGGATTTGATATGCTGGATGATGCAGGAAATAATTATCTTTGCTGTATCTATTGTGCGCAGAAAGAAGCATCCCTGTGCTTTGCGGATCTCTCCACCGGAGAAGCGTCTGTCTATTCTGTATCTGGGATCTATCAGCAGGAAGAAATGCTGAATTTGTTATCCAGGTATACACCATCAGAAATTATCTGCAATGCAGAATTTTTAAATCACAAAGAAATCAATCGTTTTTTGAAAATCAAATTAAAATGTCTGTGCAGTATCCGGGAAGATTCTGATTTTTCTCTGGCATTGCAGAGCCGGATTGTCTGTCATCAGTTTTCTGTGTCGTCTCTTGCAGATCTGGGATTGCAACCGGAGATGATCGAGACAAATGCCGTCTGTGGTCTGTTCTCGTATATTCAGGATACGCAGAAATCACCTGTCGGACGGTTTCTGCATCTGGAGCTGAGCGACAAAACGGCATATCTGACTTTGGATCATAATGCACTCCGGAATCTGGAATTAACAAGCACTATACGGACAGGGAGCAAGAAGCACACGCTTCTGGGGATCTTCAACAGTACCCGGACGGCAATGGGCAAGCGCATGCTCAAGCAATGGCTGGAACGTCCTTTGAGAAGTCCGGCTGGCATTACAGCAAGACTTGATGCTGTAGAGAGTTTGTTAAAACACCGGATGGAAACGATGCAATTACAGGACTGTCTCAACGGGATTTACGATCTGGAACGGCTTATGACACGGATTGTCTATCAGAAAGCATCCCCGAAAGATCTCCGGGCGCTTTGCCTGACGGCGCAACAGCTCCCGGAATGCAAGCAGATTCTGGAACAATTCCAGGACAGCCCGCTGTTACAACGGCTGAATCAGAAAATTTCGGATTTATCAGAGATTGCAAAATTTATTGACAAAGCAATTGTGGAAGATCCGCCGGCAATTCTCAAGAATGGCGGCATGATCCGGACGGGATTTGACCAGAATCTCGATCAGCTCCGGGAGATCATGGAACATGGCAGTGATATGATTCTCCGGATCTGTGAGACAGAACGGGAACGCACCGGCATTAAAAATTTAAAAATCGGCAATAACAGAATATTCGGCTATTATCTGGAAGTGACAAGATCTTATCGTGACAAAGTTCCGGATTATTATATCTGTAAGCAGACACTCGTCAATTCTGAGAGATTCATCACGCAGGAACTCAAAGAAATTGAAAATACAGTTCTGGGAGCGAAAGAAAGGGCGCTTGAACTGGAATTGGAATTATATGCACAAGTCCGGGATTATTTAGCGGATTCCCTTGTGAAAGTCCAGGAAACAGCGTCTGCGATTGCGCAGATTGATGTGCTTGTTTCGTTTGCTGAAACGGCTTCACGGAATAATTACTGCAAACCGGAAATTACGACTGACGGCATTCTGGAGATCCATGACGGACGGCATCCGGTTGTAGAACAAATGTTAATAGATACTGTTTTTGTTCCAAATGATGTATATTTAGATCTGGATAAAAACCGGATGGCGATTATTACAGGTCCGAACATGGCAGGTAAATCGACTTATATGCGGCAGACGGCATTGATTGTCTTAATGGCACAGATGGGGTGTTTTGTCCCGGCAAGCCGTGCAAAAATTTCCATTGTGGACAGGATCTTCACTCGTGTGGGTGCTTCGGATGATCTGACCGCCGGAGAAAGTACATTCATGGTCGAAATGAAAGAAGTCGCTGAAATTCTGCGTTATGCGACGAAAAACAGCCTTGTCATCCTGGACGAAGTCGGACGGGGGACATCTACATTTGACGGCATCAGCATTGCAAAAGCGGTTGCAGAGTATATCTGTCAGGGTGAACAATTAGGATGCAAGACGCTGTTTGCAACGCATTATCATGAATTGATTTCACTGGAACAGGAATTTGACGGCATCCGGAATTACAGCGTTGCCGTCCGGAAAAATCAGGATGGCATAAAATTTTTAAGAAAGATTGTTCCGGGGGGGACAGATGACAGTTACGGAATTGATGTCGCAAAGCTTG
>CAMWJT010000148.1 GCA_947174625.1 uncultured Ruminococcus sp. | reverse complement strand
GAATAATTCATGAAAATTAATTGGAAATATTTCATGAAATATGATATACTATTTTTGAGGAGTGATAACATGCTTGGAGAACAAATCAAAAAATTACGTTGTCAAAAAGGTTTCACACAACAACAATTAGCAAATTATCTGCATATTTCTCCCAGTGCTGTCGGTATGTGGGAAAAAAATCGCAACGAACCAGATGTTGAAACACTAAAACAACTAGCAGACTTTTTTGATGTCACAATTGATTATCTTGTTGGCAGAGAAACAACCTCATCCACACAGCAGAAAATTATCCAAGAAACAACCGAAACATTAAAAAAATTGTCGGAAAATTTAGAAAAATTTTTCCCGGAGGAATAATATGCTTGGAGAACGAATAAAAAAATTACGCAGAAAAAAAGGATTGAAACAAAAAGAGCTTGCTGATTGTTTACATGTCTCTGTTAGCACTGTTGGAATGTGGGAGCAAGGTCGAAACGAACCCGATGTAAAAAGATTAGAGGAATTAGCCGACTTCTTCGGTGTCACTGTCGATTATCTTCTTGGCAGAGAGACAAGCACATCTGCACAAGAAAAAACAATTGAAGATACCATCCAAAAATTAGAAGAAGTCACGGAGCAACTAAAACACATATTCAGAGATCAACAGTGAAACATAAAAACTGACCGGATTTTTTTATAGTCCGGTCAGCTTTTATTATAATTCATGATTTCGATTTTGATGCCTTCGTCGCTTTGGCTGCTTTCGGAATTCCATATTTGTTATAATACAATCCGAATACAACACCGCAAAGTCCCCCCAGTATGTGCGTTAGTTGCGAGATGCTGTCTCTTGTCGTCACACCCGTGACAACTTCCTGCCCGACGTAGATCACGACAACCAGAATCAGCGTCAGCGGGATCTTCCCGGCATTCACTGACGTACATGAACCCAACACAATCATCATGAATGCAATTCCGCTTGCGCCGAGCAATCCCAGATCCGTTGTGAGAAGATTCGCCACGCCCCCGACAAATGCCGTGATTGCCATCATCCCGACAAGCCGTTTGCTCCCGTATTTTTCTTCTAACATGGGACCAATCAGCGTAATCAGAAAAAAATTATTCATGTAATGCGTACCGTCTTTATGTCCGAATACATAACTCATCATTCTGACATACATCATCGGATCAGAAACGTTTGTCCGGTAGCAAGTAAATAACGTCATTGTCGAATGATTCTCCGTGGCATAGCCGAATAATAAAATCACAAACGAAATCGCCGCATACCAGATAATCACCGGGGAATTGACCTCAATTTTCGGCAGTTTCATAATTAATTATAATTAATAAATTAATTATAATACTTGTTATATTTTGGAATAGCCGAAGCTGTTCACAATCGCATCCACCTTTGCGCCCTTTTTGCACAATTCACATTCAGACGGCATGGCGGTCTTATACCCCGGCAGGTCATCCAGATGAAACACGCTGTCAATCTCAATGCCGTGATACTCTTTAATCGCACTGAAAATGGATGCAATCCCCACCAGGACACCGCTGTAATACTGGAGACAATCCACAGAACGTGTGATGGATTTGCCGGTTGACACAGAGGACATCAATAATAAAATATTTTTATTATAAATATATTTCTGCAAATTATCCCGGAAAATCATTTGATTATTCATATTTGTTTCAGGTGTAATCACAGCAATATCCTGACCGCCGTTCATCCGATTGGCAATGTCTGCCAATTCATGCGCCAGGAATGCACCGATCACTTCCGTACCCTCAAAGCACAGAATCGTATCAATCTTTTTAGAATGTGCATAAGCCTTAGCGAGTTCATGTGCTGCCTCTTTTGCCGCACGGTACTGAGTTTTGATCGTTGTCATGTCGACAAAATAATTGACATGAGAATGATTCGTTGCGAAATGTCCGGGGATCAGACCAAGGCGGACATTCTTGTTATTTTTCGCAGTAATTGAAATCTGTCTTTCTTCCATAGATCGTAAATTCCTTTCTGATGTAAATTTTTAAAATAATTTTCGCCCTGTCACTGCAATATAACTATTATACCATATGCTTCCGGAAATTGCAAGCGTTTTTGAAGAAAAAAAAGACTCTGAAAACAATCAGAGTCAGAAAAATCAACTAAAATTAAAATAATTGATTACAATAATTTTTAAGAGATTGATTAATCATGTCTTTCCGCATCGTCTTTGAGATCTCTTCCGGCATCTGCCACATCACTGACAACGTCCCTTGCGCCGTCCGCCACGTCACTGACGACATCCCCAGCGTCGTCCATCACATCACCGACAGCATCATTGATCGCATCGCCGAACTCGTTTGTTTCGTCGTTATTTTCAGGATCGTAATTGCCGTGATTGTAACGTTTCGGCTCTGTCGCCCGGACGGTCTCTGCCGGGTAATCCGGTTCTGTGATTCTCACGGCTCTGTCATGATCGTCCGTCTTATTCATACCGCAGCCAGTTAATGCAAGCGCCATACCGACCGCCGGGAAGATTGCATTTTTTCGCATCATGTGTCTGACTCCTTTCCTGCATTTACGGAGCTGAAAAATTTCAGCTCCGTAATAGTATAACCCGACAGGATTCAATTATGCTTTCTGAAAAAATTTGTCAGACACAAAACGCAAATGCAATCATCCCCAAATGTCCGCCACGGAATATTTTTTTGTAATCAATTCGTCAGAATCCGCATTCTTCCCGAATATGACTGTTACAATTCCAGATTCTGGATAATAAGAAATACCATAATTCTCGCCGAGATAAAGTTCTTCCTCGCCTGGTGCAATTAGAAGATTATCCTCAGGAGCGCCAAAAGGT
This sequence comes from uncultured Ruminococcus sp., assembly GCA_947174625.1. Lineage (GTDB taxonomy): Bacteria > Bacillota > Clostridia > Oscillospirales > Ruminococcaceae > UBA3855. The sequence continues at coordinate 1,443 of CAMWJT010000148.1, read as the reverse complement.
CTGAAATCAGAATCTGTTTCTATAGATTCGATAAAACGGTAACCGCTCCCGCCTGATCCTACATAATACCAGTAAAATTCAAGCGCATTCTCATTCAGAAATTGATACTGATTCACACAGAATGATGCACCAGTCCCCGGGATGGGATAGAAATGCAGTTCATCTTCAAAAGTTTCATTAGAAGAATACCCCTTCATGACAGCCTCACATGCTCGGCAGGAAATCTTTGCGTTTTCTGCATCCTGTTTCTCAAGAATCAGCTGTCCCAGTCCGATTGTGCCAACCAGGAAATCAGTAGGAGTCCGGCTGATCTTAATATCTGCTGTGATGTAATTACCTGTTTTGGTCACATTCCAGGCACTTTCACGAGTGGGTTCCTCGTAGGACACCGGACGGAAATACACAGATTTTGTTTCAAAAAATTCTTCCGGATACTTCGCAAGAACAGTCTGTGCGATTTCTCCCGGCAGGATCTGTGCATAGTCTGTCAATTCCTGATAACTGGAAATCAGGGCATTTTCTCTTACTACCAGTGTATCTTCATAACCCTCCACACTGTCAAAAGCGTATTCATATGGGATTGACACAGCATCTTTCATACCCCAGACAACCGCATCATAATCATACTTCGGGACAGCAACCTGTGAAATCAGGACTTTCTTCTCGCCGACGAATCCATTAATATAGAGCTTTTCATAATCAATCCATAATTGATTCTGCTGACTGGAGACGTTGCCAATCTGCATATAAAAATCATCTTCCGGATTCTGCGCCCAGAGATTCAGGCAGAGCATGTGATCTTCAAAAAATTCCGGATTGTAAGTTTCTTCCAAAGACCGCACAACAGCCGGTCGGAACAATGGTGTGATGACTTCTTCCAGTTCCGCAAAAGAATGAATCATATAATTCTGATCGCTCATGGCAGAATCCCACCCGGCAACTGTCACAGATGCTGTACTGTCAATTGTCGTAACAGCCGTTACCTGCTCTGTTTTTTCTTCTTTCTTTCCTGTCGTTTCGCCGATTAATTCCTGCTTGACAAGCAGAAAATCGAAAATATTCACGACATGATCCTGATTTCGGTCGAGCTTTTCAAATTCAGATCTGGAAATTCCCTGTTTTCCATGCAGATACTTTACAAGCATTACCGCATCCCGGACATAGATCTGATCGGATTTAGAAATGACTTTATAATTCGTCAGTTCAGCATCATTGTCAGAATACACCATGGTATAAATTTTCACAGTGTCCATATCTTCCGGCACAGTTGTTGCACTAAAGATAGTCTGCTCAGGCGTATCTGTGGAAAAACTAGCAAATGCTTTCACTTCATCAGCATTGAACAGATCACAACTTATTTTGAAACTGCCGTGTGCCGTAAATTCCAGTTGCAGAACGGCTCCGGCATGTAAATCCAAAATTTCAAGGTAGTAGTAATGCCAC
>CAMWJT010000147.1 GCA_947174625.1 uncultured Ruminococcus sp. | reverse complement strand
GGCTATGAGACATGCGTGATTCCGGGGATTTCTTCGTTTTCATCCGGTTCAGCTCTTGCACAGGTAAGTCTCTGTGAAAATCAGCAATCACTTATGATATTACCAGCTGTACAATCTCCGGAATCCGTCAGACAAGCGATCTTACAGGCAGATAATATTATCATCATGAAAGCCGGGAATGCTCTGCCCTGGCTGATCCCCATGTTAGAAGAATTAAAATTACTGGATCATACTGTCATGATGCAGAATATGAATATGCCGGATGCGTATATTGGCAGACCTGTGATCCGTGAAAAATCGTATTTTACAACACTGTTAATCAAGAAAGGAGCGCTGAAATCATGATTTATTTTGTAGGCGCAGGCGCAGGCGATCCGGAATTACTCACAATCAAGGCAAAGAAATTAATAGATTCTGCGGATGTAATTATCTATGCCGGATCACTTGTCAATCCGGAAATTTTCCGGGATGTAAAATCCGGCTGTGAGATCTATGACAGCTCTGGCATGACACTGGAAGAAGTCTTGCAGATTATGCAACATGCAGAACAGAATCAGAAAACAACTGTCCGGGTGCATACCGGAGACCCGTCCATTTATGGTGCAATCCGGGAACAGCTCGACGCTCTGGACAGAATGAGAATCCCACATAAAGTAATCCCCGGTGTGAGTTCTTTTCTGGCGGCGGCAGCAGCATTGCAGAAAGAATATACACTCCCGGATGTTTCACAGACGGTAATCCTGACACGCATGGAGGGAAGAACACCTGTCCCGACATCCGAACGCATAGAAGATCTTGCAAAGCACCGGGCAACCATGATTATTTTTCTGTCTGTCGGCAGAATCCAGGAACTTGCAGAAAGATTATGCACAGGCTATCCGAAAGAAACACCTGTTGCTGTGATTTATAAAGCCAGTTGGACAGAGCAGAAAATCATAACAGGCAATCTGGAAACGATCGCAGAAAAAGTCCGGAATGCAGGAATTCAAAAAACGGCGCTTGTCGCAGTCGGCGACTTCCTGGGGGATGTGTATTCGCTCTCCAAACTCTATGACAAACACTTCACGCATGAATTTCGGCAGGGGATTGCAAAATGAAAATTGCGTATTTCTGGCTGACTTCTCAAGGAAAATCTGTTGTTGAAAAAATCCAGGCGCATTTCGGCGGTTTGATCGAATCCAAACAGAATCTGAAATTAAAAATTACACAGGATTTTGATACTTATGATGCGTTAGTCTTTGTCATGGCAACCGGGATTGTCGTCCGGATGATTGCAGATCTGATACAATCCAAAACAACCGATCCGGCTGTGATCGTCCTGGATCAGCAAGGCAAATTTGTCATCAGTCTGTTATCCGGACATCTGGGAGGGGCAAACGCATTAACTTGTGAAATTGCTGAAATCCTGGGAGCTGTCCCGGTGATTACGACGGCAACGGACACAGAGGGACTTGTTGCAATTGATAATTTTGCAAAAAAAAATAATTTAATAATCGAGAATCCGGAAAAGATTAAAATTATCAGCAGTGCCATGCTCCGGAACGAAACAATCACGATCTATTCGGATTTGGATTTGCAGGATTACAAGAGAATCACTCGTAACATGCAATTGCCGGCACAGGTAATTATCTCAGACCGGATTTTTGGTCAAAATCCTGATCAGAATGTGTTGTTGCTTCGTCCGAAAAGTCTGGTAATTGGCATAGGCTGTAAGAAAAATATAACATTTCAAGATCTGGAAACCTGTTTTCTGGAATTATTAGACAGGCAGAATTTAAGTGTGTTGTCTGTCTTTAAAATTGCGACGATTTCTTTAAAGGCACAAGAACCAGCGATTCTGGAACTTTGCCAAAAATATAAGCTTATATTAGAAATTATTCCGGATGAAAAAATCAAAAATGCCTCCCTGAAATTTGAAAGATCTGATTTTGTAGAACAGATTACCGGACTGCCTTCCGTGGCAGAAGCTTGCAGTTATTTTGGTTCATATCAGGGAGAATCCCTGACCGGGAAAATAAAATTTCCGGGGATTACGCTGGCAATTTGCAGGAAAAAGCTAAAAAAACTGTATTTTACATAAAGTTGGATTCAATTTTCTTTCATCCGGCTAGCTTGTACTTTTATATGGAGAATGCTATGAAAAAAATCGAATTTGATTTCATTTCTGGAAACAAATCTTTTTGGCTTTACTTTATATCTACTTCATTTCCAAATGCTATGGATGAAGAATCAGATATTGCGCTTTCAGATTTTATCTATGATGAATATGGTCACATAATAGATCAAGATTGGATAAATAAATTTGTTCAATTTTCAGAAGAAATAATGAATAAAAATGATGGATATATCAATGAACCAAATACTTTGCATTTCAATCTCAATGCACATCATTTTCAAATTGCGTTTCATCCCGGAGATACTATCTATTTTTTAGATGGTAATGAGATTGGCTGTACTGGTTCTCATTTTCAATTAAGAACCATGCAATTCTATGATTTTATGAAAACATTGAGCGGTATCACAGACAAAAAAATACCATTGTTGCTCTTGCCAATGCTAGCATTAGAGGAATCTGATATATCACAAGTCAGAAAAATTGTTGGAAATGGGATTCATTCATTAGAATTTAAAGAGGAACATATTGATAAAATTACGGATATGATTTTATCAGGGCTGTTAGAATAGGATTAACTTAGGAAAAGAGTATGATTTGAAAACTATGAAATTATTTGTAATCGGCTTCGGCTCAGGTGAAAAAAAACATATGACACAGCAGGCAGTTTCTGCACTGCAACAGTCTGATCTTGTGATCGGCTACACAACATATATTGAGATTCTGAAGAAAGACTTCCCGGATCTGCATTATCTTGCAACGCCTATGCGCAAAGAGATTGATCGCTGTAAAATGGCTGTGCAGGAGACTTTAAAAAATCAGACTGTTGCATTAGTCTCCAGTGGTGACAGTGGCATCTACGGCATGGCAGGAATTTTGCTTGAAATCGTTCATGAAATGCAGATGGAAAATCAGATAGAAATTGAAATTGTTCCGGGCATTACAGCGGCAAGCCTTGCGGCAAGTGTCCTTGGTGCGCCGTTAATGCACGATTTTGCCGTGATTAGTCTGAGCGATCTGCTGACACCGTTAGAATTAATTTATAAAAGGATTGTCTGTGCGGCGCAGGCGGATTTTGTGATCTGTCTGTATAATCCGAAATCCAGGACAAGAACGGAATATCTTGCACAAGCAACAGATTTGATCATGCAGTACCAGTCACCGGATACACCTGTAGGGATCGTCCGGAATGCCGGACGGACAGATCAGACAGTCTGGATGACAACGCTCCGGAAATTAAAAAATCAACCAGTTGACATGTTCTGCATTGTCATCATTGGCAATTCACAGAGTTATTTTCAGAAACAGGAACAAAAAATTTACATGATTACACCGAGGGGCTATCCATTATGATGAAGAAAATTGCAGTCATTGCAGGGACAAGCGATGCTACGGAGCTGATCCGGATATTATCCAAGCAAGCGCAAAAATATCAGATTACGGCATTTACTGCAACAGATTATGGAAAGGAAATTTTGCAATCCTGTGATTGTAAAATTTGCGTCGGCAGACTGGATGCGACGGGATTTTCAGAAAAATTAGCAGATTTTGAAATTGTCATTGATGCGTCCCATCCGTTTGCGGAAGAAGTGACGAGAACTGTCAGAACCGTCTGCAAAATTCTGGATCTGCCTTATCTGCGATTATTACGTTCCGGATGTGCAGACATTCCGGGCATTCCGGAATCTGACAGAATCCGGATTGTAAATTCCAAAGAAGAAGCCTGTGCAATGTTATCCACAATGCCGGGGAATATTTTATTAACGACTGGTGTAAAGACACTTACATTCTATGAAGAACAGATCCCGGATTTTGCTGTCAGGGGATTTGCCAGGATTTTAGATACACCGGATTCCCGGAAAATTACAGCACATTCCCATGCGAATCTGATTTATGCTTTGCCGCCGTTCACGGAACAGGATTTGTCAGAGATCGTCCGGGAACATCAGATTTCTGTCATTGTATCAAAAGACAGCGGTACAAGGGGCGGTGTAGATCAGAAAATCTGGATTGCAGAAAAATTCCGGATTTTTTTGATTCTGATCCGGAAACCGGAAGAATCCGGGATGCAGATGCAGGAAATTTTAGATTATATTTTGAATTGTCCGGTGTGATGCTTTTTGTGTGCATTTATGCTTGCAAAAAATGTTCAAAAATAACTCTATACAAAAT
>CAMWJT010000146.1 GCA_947174625.1 uncultured Ruminococcus sp. | reverse complement strand
CCCCACCCCCCACACCCCCCACCCCCACTTTTTTTTTTCAAGCAGAAGACTGCATACGATATTGCCTCTTGTCTCGTGTGCTCGGAGTTGTGTATTAGAGACAGGCAGTGGGTCGACGAGGGCAAAGGCAAGGTCATTGATATTCTTGCATCCCGTGCGCAGGTCGTCGTACGCTCCCAGGGTGGCAACAATGCAGGACATACCGTTGTCAGCAACGGTGAAACTTACAAACTGCATCTTGTCCCCTCCGGCATTCTCTATCCGGAGACACAGTGCCTGATCGGCGCAGGTGTTGTGCTGAATCCGCAGGACTTCATCGGAGAACTGGATGAAATGGAGAGCCGGGGCATCTCTACGAAAAATTTAAAAATTGATCCCCGTGCGCATGTTGTCATGCCCTGGCATATCACACTGGATGGACTGTCCGAAGCATTCCGTGGCGGAAATGACATCGGTACAACCAAGCGTGGCATCGGACCTGCTTACATGGACAAATATGAACGCTGCGGCATCCGGATCTGTGATCTGGTGAATCCGGCAGTATTTGAAGAAAAAGCCCATACAACAGGCAATCTCAAAAACAAGATCATCACGGCTGTTTACGGCGGTCAGGCACATGACTTAGATGCTGTCATTGCAGAATACAAGGCTTACGGGGAACGTCTCAAGCCGTATGTCGCAGATGTTTCTGTTCTGACTTATGAAGCTTACAAAGCAGGTAAGACAATCCTGTTTGAAGGCGCACAGGCAACGCTTTTAGATATTGATTTTGGTACATATCCGTTTGTAACAAGTTCTCATCCGCTGTCCGGCGGTGTGACGGTCGGCACTGGTGTAGGTCCTAAGATGATTGACAATATCATTGGTGTAGCCAAGGCTTACACAACGAGAGTCGGCAAAGGACCATTCCCGACGGAACTGGAAGACGAGACCGGTGAATTAATCCGGAATCGTGGCGGAGAATTCGGCACGACAACCGGCAGACCCAGACGGACTGGCTGGTTTGATGCAGTGATTGTACGGCATTCCGTCCGTGTGAACGGTCTGGATGGTCTGGCAATCAATAAACTGGACACGCTGAGTCATATCGGAAATCTGAAGATCTGTACGGCTTACAGCAAGCCGGACGGAACGATTCTCCGGGATTTCCCGTCCAGTCTGGAAGAACTTGCCGAGTGTCAGCCGGTCTATGAAGAATTCCCCGGCTTTGATGATGATATTACAGGATGCAGAAGTTTTGCGGAATTGCCGGAGACATGTCAGGCATATATCCGGAGACTGGAAGAATTGTGTGAATGCAAGATTTGCATGGTTGGTGTTGGTCCTGACCGGGATCAGATGATTGAGAGATAATTAAAATTATTAAAAAAATTATAATTGAGGTGATTTCATGCCGGATCTCAATGACCTGCTTGGCGAAACGCCGGAAGTCTGGACTGGAAATGAGCAAAAAAAAGGTGCGCCGAAAATTGATGCAGATGATCTGATGGGAATGCTCGGTGATACCCCGGAAGTCTGGAATGGAAACGAACAAAAAAGAGGTGCGCCGGTACTTGCTGAACAGGTTGTCCTTGATGATCCGGCGCAGAACTGGCAGAATCAGGCATCAGCTGGTGTCCATCATCCGGATTCATCTGTTTTACAGCAGGCGGTCTCTGCGGAAGATCTGCTCGGCGGTAGTACGGATAATAATTCTGCCAATACCTATGACGCTGCTGCAGAATTCTGCAAAAAACTCCAGTTTGATGAAAATCTCAAAAAAGCATTTGTTATACTAGACCCTGAAAAACAGATGCAGGTTGTCAAAATGCGTGCGGATGCACTTGGTATCCCTGCGCCGATCATCCCCAATGAAATGCGTCCGAAAGCACCGCAGGAAACACCTGTGCAGGAAGAAGTCATGTTGGAAGATGCACCAGTTCAGGAAGAGTATGTTCCAAAATTCAAAGATGAAGATCTGGAACGTGCCAAGGCAGAAGCACAGAAGCCAAAAAAATACACACCGCCACCCCAAATGGAGATGACCGAAGAACAGAAGCAGGAAAGCCGTCGGTTAATGGCACAGCTCCGGGAAGAGCGGGAACGGGAACAGGCAAAGAAAGGATTCAAGCAGTTGATTCTTCTGACGATTGTCGGGATTGTCGGTGCAGTGGCATTCTGTCTGTTTTTCTCCGACATGTTCGGACTCGGCAACAAGATGGAAGAAGCCGGAGGATTTGCACAGAAAATGAAGTCCGTTGCCGGTTATGTCGGCGCAGGCATCGGCATTGGTTCTCTTTTGCTGATTGCACCCATTCCGGCATGTAAGGGATTGTGCAAATTCCTGGATTTTGTGGGGATTGTGATGATGCTGTTCCCTGGCATCCCATTGTTGATGCAGACAGAGGGCAACGGTGCAATTAACGGGGTTCTCTATGCTGTCGCCATCCTTGCTTGTATTGTAGGATTTGTCATTCTGATTACAAGTGACAACATCCGGATGTACAATAAATATGGCAATTCATGAAAATATAAATAAAAATATAAAATAAAAAAAATCCGTGGGAACTGTACGTTTCAGTACAGTTTCTGCGGATTCTGTGTTTTTTTATGAAAGGAGTTGTCTGCTATGTCAGAACCAGAATATGTACAGGAAATTATCCTGAAAGGATATGGAAAATTTATTGATACAACGCCCCTGCGCAACAGACTCACACAGGGAGAATCCTTTGTAGATGTTGCATTTTTTTATCTGGATCGTTATTGTCATTACCGGGATCTGCTTCATTTTCTGTTTGTGATGCGTGGCATTCTGCCATCCGGGAAACAGGTTGAAGCGGTTCTTGCTGTGGATGACTATGATGCGGGGATTGTTGCATGCTGGAAAATCGGAAAAGAATTCACGGAAGAAGCCGGAGAAGTATTGCTTGATCTGTGTGCCTATGCGTACAAGAATAACACAAAAAATACAGAATTTCTTGCAAGCGAAACATGGGGCGCACCTCTGCAACGGGATCTGGTTGCCGATCCGCCGGACTATGTTCTGCATTATCAGCTTCCGGCAATTACCGTCCGTGCCCTACCGGAACGGATTACGGAGTAATATTTTATGATCCCTCGTCTGTAGAGACGGGGGATTTCTTATAAATTTTATAGATTTTTTAAAAGTTCTTCCCGGATGCCGTTCAATCTAGGATTGGAAAGACCGAAATCCAGTTCTTTGTAATTCCATGCACAGCGTGCAATATGATGTGCTTCCAATACATTGTGAATGACCTGAAACCATTGCAGGATGTCTTCCGGTTCGGCTCTGTCGATCATGCCATATTCACCGCAGTATAACACAGTATGATTTTCCTGTGCTTTGGCGATTGCAGATGCAAAAAGCTGTTCAAAATAATTTTCTGTAATATTGCTTTCCGAAAAACGAAATCTTTCATCCGGATTGATTTTATCCGTCCAGTATGCGCCCTGGTGTGTGAATTTCAAAGGTTCATAACAGTGCATGTTATAAATCACATGCGGATCATGAGGCGGATTTAAATATTGCACAGTTTCGGGACTGTTATTCTCATAACTGCCGACCAGGATTAACACATCCGGTGCAATTTTCCGGATTCTCTGAATACAGGTATCTGCGATTTTATTCCAGGCAGGAAGATAGCATTTTTCTGTCACTTCGTTCAGTAATTCAAATGCAACTTGCTCAGAGTCCTGACCGTATCGTCTGGCAAGACATTCCCATATCTGATAAAAATATTCCTGATAGATTTTATTTTCAAAAAAGCCTTCTTCATGCTCTGCATAATTATCAAAAGAAAATCCCTTTGTCTTGTGCAAATCCAGTACAGTATGCAGACCATAGGTTTTGCACATGGCAATTGCCTTGTCGATTCTCTGCAATCCGTCATCAAGTTCCAGGATATTATAATCAATCGGGATTCTGACATGATCCACACCCCAGGAAGAAATGATTTTGAAATCCTGTTCTGTAATAAAGCAATCCATTGTTTCGGGGGTATAATCACACTGTGAAAACCATCCGCCAAGATTCACACCTTTGTAGAATCCTCTTTGTTTTAAATTCAGCATTCTCAACAGCTCCTTTATTTTTATTAATTTTTATTAATTTTTTTATTATCATAGCATATTTTTTTCATCCTGTCTAGCATATTTTTGCTGTCTATAGTATTTTTTTGTGCAGAAAGCTCCGGTTTGTGCCGGAGCTTTTATTTAAAATTTTTAAAATTTATGAAAATCTGCTGAAATGCTCGATAATTTCACCCAGATCCTTGACAAAAAAATCACTGATTTTTTTAGACTCCTGCCATTCCCAGACGGATGTATAC
>CAMWJT010000145.1 GCA_947174625.1 uncultured Ruminococcus sp. | reverse complement strand
TTTTTAGAGGTGATATTTTATCATGATAACCGCACAGGAAATCCAGGAAAAACGCTTTGAAAAAGCGGCTTGGGGCTATCAGCAGGAGGAAGTTGATGAGTTCCTGAGTGAAATTCAGGCGGCTTTGCAGGAAATTGATGCAGAGCGTGAAGACAACAATCACAAGATTCAGGTATTAGCCGACAAAGTCCGGGAATACATGAGGGACGAAGAAGCGCTGAAAGATGCGCTGTTAGGCGCTCAGAAAGAGGGACACAGAGTTCTGAGAGAAGCAAATGAAAAAGCGGATCAGATCATTGACAGAGCCAAGGAAGAAGCCGCAATGCTCCTGGATGAAGCAACCCGTCAGCATGAAATTGCAATGGAGAAAAACCGGGCTGAGATCGCCAAAGAAAAGGAAGCACTTGCCGAAGCCAAGAAGAAAGTTGCCGATTTCAAGCGCAGTCTGTTCGATATGTACAAGAATCATCTGGAAGTGATTTCTGCTATTCCGGAAGAAAACGAAGAACTGCCGCCGCCTTCTGCGGAAACAGCCGGCATGGAAATTGATGAAGCCAAAGATGCGGTTCTTGCAGGAATGTCTTCTTTTGGCGGTTCCAGTCAAAGTCCGGCAATTCCGGCGATTGAGTGGAATTAACAGTAATTAAAATATTATAAATTTTATAAATTCAGAAAGGAATGTTGCAGTTATGGCACAGGATTATAAAAATAGTCTGAATATGCCGAAAACAGATTTTCCCATGCGTGGCAACCTGCCCAAGCGTGAACCGGCTTTGTTGGAACAATGGGAATCTGAAGATTTATATTCGCTCATGATGGAGAAAAACGCAGGCAAGCCGTCTTTCATGTTCCATGATGGTCCCCCCTACGCAAACGGTACAATTCACATCGGGACAGCATTGAATAAAACGCTGAAAGATTTTATCTTCAAACAGAAGAACATGACCGGTTATTATGCGCCGTATGTCCCCGGTTGGGACACCCACGGACTCCCGATTGAATTGAAAGCATTGAAAAATATCGGTGTGGAAAATGGTGCAATCCCTCCCGTGGAACTCAGAAAGGCTTGTAAGGATTTTGCGCTGACCCATGTGGAAAATCAGAAAAAACAGTTCAAGAGACTGGGGACAATTGCAGATTACAAGCATCCGTATCTGACGTTAAGACCAGAATACGAAGCAAGACAAGTGGAAGTATTCGGCAAGATGGCAAGAGATGGCTATATGTATAAGGGTCTGAAACCGGTGTACTGGTGTCCGGACTGCAATACGGCGCTTGCAGAAGCAGAAATTGAATATGAAAATATTCCATGCAAGTCCATCTATGTGAAATTCAGAGTCACGGACGACAAGAATGTTTTCCAGGGTATGAATCTTGATCCGGAAAAATTATATTTTGTCATCTGGACAACGACAACCTGGACAATCCCCGGCAATCTGGCAATCTGCCTTGGTCCGGATTATAATTATACGATTGTGAATGCCAACGGGGAATATTATGTCATGGCGGATGAACTCGTCAAGACGGTGATGGAGACAGCCGGTATTACGGATTACACCACAGACGGTATTTTCACAGGCAAGCAGTTAGAGGGAATCCTGACAAAACACCCGTTATATGACAGAAATTCCCCGATCATTGTAGGCGATCATGTCACGCTTGAGAGTGGTACAGGCTGTGTACACACTGCACCGGGCTACGGTGTAGAGGACTATGAAGTGTGCAAGAATTATGAAGATATTGGGATTATGGTCTGCGTGGATGCCAAGGGCAGACAGACCGCAGAAGCCGGAGAATTCGAGGGACTTGACACAGATCAGGCAAACAAGAGAATTGCAGAACGTCTTGTCGAAGAAAATGCCATGTTTGCCATGCAGGATATTATTCACCAGTATCCGCACTGCTGGCGGTGTCACAGTCCGATTATCTACAGAGCAACGGAACAATGGTTCTGTTCTGTCAACGGCTTCAAAGAAGATGCTGTGAAAGCCATTGAGGGTGTCAAATGGATTCCCGAATGGGGCGAAGACCGGATCAAAGGCATGGTGCGTGACAGAAGTGATTGGTGCATTTCCCGTCAGAGAACCTGGGGCGTGCCGATCCCGGTTGTGTATTGCAAAGATTGCAAGAAGCCGATCATTACAGATGCAACTGTTCAGCACATTGCGGATGTGTTCCGGAAAGAGGGTTCTGATGCCTGGTGGATCAAAGAAACAAAAGACCTGATTCCGGCAGATACCGTCTGCGAATGCGGTTGCAGGGAATTCACAAAAGAATTTGATATTATGGATGTCTGGTTTGATTCCGGTGTATCGCATACGGCTGTACTGGATATTTATGATGAACTCAGCTCCCCGGCAGATCTCTATCTGGAGGGCGCAGATCAGTACAGAGGCTGGTTCCAGAGTTCGCTTTTGACTTCTGTTGTCTATAAAGGTGTTTCGCCTTATAAATCCGTCTGCACACATGGATGGGTTGTTGATGGCGAAGGCAAGGCAATGCACAAATCTCTTGGCAACGGCATTGCACCGGAAGAGATCGTAGAACAGTACGGCGCAGATATTCTGAGATTATGGGTTGCGTCTTCGGATTATCATTCAGATATTAGAATCTCAAAAGATATTCTGAGTCAGTTGTCGGATGCGTACCGGAAAATCCGGAATACAGCAAGATATATCCTGGGTAATTTCAGCGACGGCGAATCTGTATTCAATCCAGATACGGACTGTGTTCCTGATGAAAAACTGGAAGAACTTGACAGATGGATTCTCATGCGTTTGGATGCGCTGACAGAGAAAGTCAATGCCGGTTATGATGCGTATGATTTTCATGTGGTATTCCATGCAATTCATAATTTCTGCGTAGTGGATCTGTCCAGTTTCTATCTGGATATTGTCAAAGACAGATTGTATTGTGAAAAAATTGATGCACCCACGAGAAGAGCCGCACAGACGGCAATGTATCGGGTACTGGATTCCCTGGTGAGAATGGCTGCGCCGATCCTGAGTTTCACAAGTGAAGAAATCTGGCAGAATCTGCCGCACAGATCCGTGGATGATGCAAGAAGCGTGTTCCTGAACCAGTTCCAGCCTAAGACCGGGATTGCAACAGATGCAGAATTTGTTGAAAAATGGAATATGATTTACACAATCCGGGAATCTGTCAATAAAAAACTGGAAGAGAAGCGCAATGAGAAATTAATCGGCAAATCTCTGGAAGCCAAAGTAATTATTACAACAAGTCCGGAAATGGCTGAAAAATTAACAGCCTGGACGGAGCTGAAAGACGTTCTGATTGTCTCTGCTTTGGAAGTCCGGACAGGGGACACGGGCGAAGAAGCTTTTGCTTATGAGATTGAAAAGGCAACCGGCAAGAAATGCGAACGTTGCTGGTGTTATTCTGAAGAAGTCGGCAAAATTGCATTGCATCCGACATTATGCAGACGTTGTGCGGAAGTAATCGGCGAATAAAATTATAATTTTAAATATTTTAAATATTTCAGAAAGGGGTGTCTGACCTGTTAATTGCAGCATTTATACTGATTTTTCTGATTGCCGGCATGGATCAGTGGATTAAATTGCAGATTCTGGAAAATTTTGCCTTGTATCAGGAAAAAGAATTTTTAAAAATTGGCAGTCTGGACATCCTGCATCTGAGATATATCGAAAATAATGGATCTGCATTCAGCAGTTTTTCCGGACAGACAACGTTTCTGCTGATCGTATCAGCGATCGGGATTCTGATTTGCAGTTATCTGTTAATCCGTTACGGCAGAACGAATAAATTATTATATACAAGTCTGGTGATGATCCTCGGCGGTGCATCCGGCAATCTGATTGACAGGATTTTCCGGGACGGACGTGTTGTCGATTATCTGGATTTGCAGTTATTTGATTTTGCAATCTTTAATTTTGCAGATTGCTTTGTGACAGTCGGGACAGTGCTGTTATTGATTTATATTCTGTTTTTCATGGATCGGCAGGAAAATCCGGAAAAATCGGAGAAACCGAGGGAATAGTATTATTAATATGGAGAACAGAATTTTTATTTTTCCAGAAGAATCCGATGGCGAAAGACTGGATAAATGGCTTGCATCCCAGGAATTAGGCTTGACAAGATCGGCAATTCAGGAATTAATCCAGACTGGAAATATTCTTGTGAATCAGAAACAAATTTCCAAGAATTATAAAGCTCGCAAACAGGATAAAATTAATATCATAATTCCGGAATTGCAGGAATTGCAGATCATGCCACAAAAAATAGATCTGGATATTGTCCATGAAGATGAAGATCTGCTGGTTGTCAATAAGCCAAAAGGCATGGTCGTCCATCCTGCGCC
>CAMWJT010000144.1 GCA_947174625.1 uncultured Ruminococcus sp. | reverse complement strand
AATATTTTATTATACTATACAGATTGTGGACTAATCATCAATTATAAAGCTGACCATGCTAAGTTTGCATTACATGATATAACAAATTCAAATGAAGCCAAAGTTGGCACAGAGTCAATGTTCATAGAACTTGGCGAATTTTATGGTCCAACCCATAATGCTGTATTTGCATATCTTGCATTTGATGAAGATCATAAACTTATTGAAATACACATAAGAAGAGATGTAGACGGTTTCTGATAGACAGCGTAAAAAAATATACTTTGTAAAAAACAAAAGCAGTCTGTGCAAATTGTGCAGACTGCTGATTTTTTAGAGTGAATTCCAAAACGGATTTCGTTCTTGTATTTTTTACAATGATATGTTGTCAGATACTATTTTTTCAAAAAAATCTCATAATTAGTTATAAAATTGTTCCGCCGCCAACAACTGTGTCACCCTGGTACAATACAACGGCTTGACCTTTGGTGATGGCTCGCTGTGGCTGATCGAATTGTACATGTAGTAAGCCTTCCGCATCCTGCCAAGCAGTCGCAGACTGTTCCGGATGCCGGTAACGGATTTTGGCATGTACCTGGATCGGATGTTGCAGAGATTCTACAGAAATCAGATTCACATCTCCGGCAATGAGAGAATCTGAAAATAATTCCTGATTCTGTCCGATGACAACCTGATTGGAATCCGTCCGGATTTCACAGACATACAGGGGCGTTTTGGCTGAAATCCCCAATCCCTTGCGTTGTCCAATGGTATAATGAATAATGCCCCGATGCTGTCCCAGGACATTCCCTTGCGGATCAATAAAATCTCCTGCCGGAAACGTCCTGCCGGTGAATCGTTCTAAAAATCCGGCATAGTCACCATCCGGGACAAAACAAATGTCCTGGCTGTCTTTTTTATGCGCATTGATGAATCCGTTCTTTTCTGCAATGGCACGGATTTCCGATTTGTGATAATTTCCCAACGGAAAACGGACGTGTTTTAATTGTTCCTGCGTGAGAGAATACAGTACATAACTCTGATCTTTGGATTCGTCCAGACCTTTTTTTAATACATATCGCCTGGAATCCGGATTGTATTCTGTTCTCGCATAATGCCCGGTGACAATGTAATCAAATTCCATTTCCTGCATCCGCCGGAGCATGGCATCAAATTTTAAATAACGATTGCAGTCAATGCAGGGATTGGGTGTAATCCCTTTTTGATAGCAGTCTGCAAAGCGCTTCATGACGGATTCACGGAACTGATCCGAGAAATTAAATACATAATGTAGAATTCCCAATTTACTGGAAATTAACTTTGCATCTGAGACATCATCCAGGGAACAGCAGGTTTTTTCTCTCGGAATGCCGGCATCTTCATTGTGAAATAACTGCATTGTTGCGCCAACGCATTCATAATCCGCCTGGAGCATGAGCAATGCCGCTACGGAGCTGTCCACACCGCCGCTCATGGCAATAATTGCTTTTTTTTTCTCAGAAATTTTCATCAGCCCCCTAATTCGATCATCTTGTCAATGCAACGTCTTGCATCCCGGATGGTCTGTGCATCCAGTTGGATTTCTTCGCCGAACTGTCCTGTTAAATTATAATAGACATCAATTAACGTTGTTGCTTTCATGTTGGAACAGATGAAATCTTTCGTCAAAGGATAGAACATCTTGTCCGGGCAGTCGTATTGCAGATGCTCCGCAATGCTGATTTCTGTGCCGATGATGAATTCTTTTGCATCGGATTGCTTTGCAAAATCCATGATTGCTGTTGTTGATCCGACAAAATCCGCCTGTTCTGTCACTTCCGGGACGCATTCCGGATGAATCAGTACAAGCGCATCCGGATGAAGCTCTTTCATCTCCCGGACGGCAGACGGTTTGACAGATGCGTGCACCGGACATCCGCCCTGTAATAATTTTACGGTTTTTTCCGGTACTTGCTTTGCGACATAAGCACCAAGATTGCAATCCGGAATAAATAAAATCTTGTCATTTTCGATTGCCTTTGCAATCTTGACAGCGGATGCAGAAGTCACACAGACATCCGCAATGGTTTTTAATGCTGCCGTTGTATTCACATATGCCATAACCAGATAATCCGGATAGTTTTTCTTGACTTCCAGGATCATTTCTTTGTCCATCTGTTCTGCCATAGGACAGCCTGCCTGTGGATGCGATAATAACACTTTTTTTTCCGGTGAGAGAATTTTAACCGTTTCTGCCATGAACCGCACACCGCACATCAGGACAGTGGGATTTTTCACCTGGGAAGCTTTTACGCTCAACTGGAACGAATCACCGACAAAATCCGCAATTTCACAAATTTCCCTTGCTACATAGCTATGCGCCAGAATGCACACGTCTTGTTGTTGTTTTAATTTTAAAATTTCCTGTTGGAGTTCTGAAACTTGCATGATACCAACCGCCTTTACTAATTAAATATTAAATTATGAAATGAAATGCTATCATAATTTTATTTTACTATAATAATCCGGATCTGTCAAGAGAAAATGCAGACAAAATTATGCCTAGTAAACTACTAAGAATTAGTTATAATAAATACATATCCAGAAAATCAACAAACTGATCCGGATCAAAATCCGTATGCCCTTTGTCTTTATAAAGAATAAAATGAAAGCGGGGATTGTCCTGATAGGTCTTATAAAATATATCATAACCGTATGCAGTCGGTACAGTATCATCATCTTTGCTGTGGACGATCAGGATTTCTGCATTTGTATATGCCATACTGTCTGTTGCAGTGCCGGAGGCATATTCACCGAATGTAACAGATTCATGCAGTTTCAGAAACGGCAATATCAGATTAATGCCGATACCGGCTTGCTTTCTGCCTTCCGATTCCAGAAGATCAGAAGAATGATTAAAGCCTGCATGCTCTATCACGGCTTTTACTTCCGGATGATATGCAAGTACCTGGCAGACACTGTAACCGCCCCAGCTATGCCCGAATAAAGCAATCGGTAAATCAGGAAATTTCTGATTTTCCTGATTCTCTTCTACAAATGTGATCGCATAATCAAGATCAATTACACCCTGTGGCAGTCCGTTGATGCCTTTGCCTTCACTTTCGCCGTTTCCGGTTGCATCATATGCAAATACATAATAACCGTTCTGGGCAAAGCGGTTTATGCAGTCCATATACAAATTATGTCCTCCACAGCCGAAACCGTGAGCAAGGATAAGGATGCCTTTCTGATTCTTTCCGGAACTGTACATATATCCTGTTAATTCCTGATTTTTATCGGAATTGAATTTGTATTTTGTACGCTGTAATCCGTCAAAGTCTTCAATATCCATTCTCTGTTCTTCCGGAATTTCAAAACGTCGGTTGAAATTTGCATTGTATATTATAATAGATAAAATCCAGTCTTCGACAATAAGAAATACAGCAAGAATACAAAATCTGATGATAAGTATTTTTTTGTTTTTTATTTTTTTTCGCATGTTTCATATTTCCTTGTCATTCTAAAATTTGATGATAATAAAACAAACTCCCGGCGAAATTTCACGATACCGGGAGCTGCCTGCTATTCAATTGTAAAGTCCGTCTGGAGATTTGAATTTGTGCATTGGTCACACACGCCTTTCCTACTAAGGTTTTTTGAGTACAGTTTTTACAGCACCTTTCATAGTAATCACATCTTTCAGAAAAAATGTTTGAGAAGATTCTTGATCAGGAAATTGAAGTTCTCATCGGAGTACCCTCCATAGTAAGTAAAAGAAATGAAGTATATAAAAAGTTTCTACGCCACGAGATCAGCCTTAGCAGATAGGATCTGATATGCTGGCTTATCAAAGAAACACACATATCAGAATGGGACGGGTTTTCGGCACACCGCAGAATGATGATGTCACGCACATCGCAGGAAGTACATGCCGTTTCACGAACCGGCAGACGATTCAGAACCTGCTACTTAACTACGGCTGACGAAACCGCCGTCTGCTGTGAATCCAGGTTTTCCATTGGTTTCGCCTCCTTGACAGGATTTCCGCAATATTTTTAAAAATTTACTGCGAAGAACTGATTTTGAATTGCAATTCTTATCATGGTCTTATTATAGCACAGGATTTGTGAAAAGTCAATAGTTTTTTTAAAATTTTTTTGATATTTTTTAGATTTGGTGACTGTGCCAGATTCCCGGCATGTTTCTTGTGGATTCTGCACAAATTGCAATTAAAATAATAAAATAAATCCCGGAGAAAATCCGGGATTTGTATGCTGTAATTAGCTTAATGAAGCGCCAAGCGTTTCGTCCAATCCTACAAGGTAGCGGAGCACTAGCATGGAGTCACTGAGACTAATTTTGCCGTCATGGTCGACATCTCCGGCTTTGATCTGTTCGGGAGTGAACTTCTGAC
>CAMWJT010000143.1 GCA_947174625.1 uncultured Ruminococcus sp. | reverse complement strand
CCGCCGAGCAGTTCGCCGATCCTGTCGCCGAACAGCAATAAAATCATAGTAATAAATACGGCAAATAGGATTGTCTGCCGGATGACTTTTTCTGCCATGTGTGTAATCCGGCTTTTGTTGCAGGATGCGGATTCTCTTGCCATTTCCGTTACCAGAATCCCCGAAAGAGAGACTAAAATCGTTGACGGAAAGAACAGCACCGGGATGACAATTGCTTCAAAAATGCCGAATTGACTGAATGCTTCTGCACTGGAATCCCCGGACTGCCGGAGCGTGAACGGGACAAGCGCATCATTTGCAGAACTCAGGAAAGACGTCAGTGCCGATCCTGCCATGACCGGGATCGCAAGCCGGATGTATTCCCGGATGGAAATGGAAACATGCCCGGTTGATTCGGCTTTGCAGGACGGCATGGCAATTAACAGAAACAGCAGGGAAATGCTCGTGCTGCCGATTGTACACAATGCTGTCATGTAACATAATCCTGCCGGCGTGACAGGTGTAATCAGCCAGACGGCGCAGGCTGTCAGGATTGTGTGAACCAGAAAATCAATCGCATCCGAAGCCGCACAAATCCCGGTTTTACAACAGGCATTGCAATAGCCCTTGCAACATGCTGTAACTGTCACAAACGGCAGAGAGATTGCCATGAACCGGATCGGCGCAGTTAATTGATCGGTCTCAAAAAAATGTTGACTACACCAGGGTGCAAATAAAATGATCAGACCAGAGATTATAAAGCTTAATGTTAAACTGATGATCATACAGTAGGAAAGGACTTTTTTGGGATTCCGTTCCGGTTTCCCCAGTTCTTCCGAGATAAAACGGCTTGCACAGAGAAAGACATTGCCGCTTGCGGTCATGGCGGCAAGCCGGAAAAATGATCCTGTCAATGTCAGAATCCCCATAGATTCTGAGCCAAGCCGTCTTGTCATGAACGCATTCAGTAATAAGCCGAGACCGTCCAAAGTCATCTGGATTGCGGTCAGCAGGATTGTGTCTTTCAGGATGTTTCTTCGCATATCCGGCATACCGGATCAACCTGCCTTTCTGATAGAGCTTGTTTCCTATTATGATATTATAAAATATTAATCAGAAATACAGATTATGCAGAAATTTTCCGGAGATCTTGACAAAGCGCCGGGAATCTGCTATAATAAATAAAAAATGATGAAAATTTTTCTGGAAGGAGCTGTTTTTTTATGAATTCCCCTCAGCATTATGTATACAAGACACAGGGTGTCTGTTCCAAACAGATTGCGTTTGATCTGGACGGCGACGTGATCCGGAATGTGCAGTTTACAGGCGGATGCAACGGCAATCTCAAAGCTGTTTCCAAACTTGTGGACGGCATGACGGTGGACAAGATTGAATCCGTGCTCAAGGGCAATACCTGCGGTTGGAAGAACACATCCTGTGCGGATCAACTGGCAATTGCTGTCCGTCAGGCATATGATGAACTTGCCTGATTTGTAAAAACAGCCCTCTGCAAAATACAGAGGGCTGTTTTAAAAAAATTTAAATTTTTAATTTTTAATGCTGTGCATTGGTGCCGGAATTCTGCCGCCACGGGAAATGAATTTTTCGCAGGATTTCGGATTGATCGCCATGACTGGTCCACTGCCAAGCAATCCGCCGAATTCGAGCATATCGCCGACCTGCTTGCCGATTGCCGGGATTAATCTCACAGCCGTTGTTTTGTTGTTGACCATGCCGATTGCACACTCATCTGCGATAATGCCCGAGATGCTCTCTGCCGGAATGTCTCCCGGTACAACGATCATATCCAGACCAACGGAGCATACGGCTGTCATGGCTTCCAGTTTTTCCAGACAGAGCGTGCCGTTCTGTGCAGCGTGGATCATGCCGGCATCTTCGGAGACGGGAATAAATGCACCGGATAAACCGCCGACGTTGGAGGATGCCATGACACCGCCTTTTTTGACAGCATCATTCAGGAGCGCAAGGCATGCCGTTGTGCCATGTGTCCCACAGCATTCCAGTCCCATCCCCTCCAGGATGTGCGCCACACTGTCACCGACTGCCGGGGTCGGCGCAAGCGACAGATCGACAATCCCAAACGGAACGTTCAGCATTTTGGATGCTCTTGCACCGACTAACTGTCCCATACGAGTGATTTTGAATGCTGTTTTCTTGATGACATCTGCTAATTCATCAATGGATGCGTCCGGATATTTTGCAATTGCGGAACGGACAACACCAGGACCAGAAACGCCGACATGAATTTCACAATCCGGTTCGCCAACGCCGTGAAATGCGCCTGCCATGAAGGGATTATCTTCTACAGCATTGCAGAATACGACAAGTTTTGCGGGTGCAATGCACTGACGGTCTGCGGTTTTTTCTGCGGCTTCCCGGACAATCCTGCCCATCAGTGCAACAGCATCCATGTTGATGCCGCTCCGGGTAGAGCCGACATTCACAGAAGAGCAGACATTGGACGTCTCCGCAAGCGCTTCCGGGATGGACTGGATCAGCGCCATATCTCCGGCACTGAATCCCTTATGGACTAATGCGGAATAACCGCCGAGGAAGTTCACACCGCAGGTATCTGCTGCCTTCTGGAGTGCTCTGGCGAATTTTACCGGATTCTGCTCCGGACAAGCCGCCGCAAGCATGGCAATGGGGGTAACGGAAATTCTCTTATTTACAATTGGAATGCCGTATTCTTTTTCGATCTGTTCACCGGTTCTGACTAAATCCTGCGCTTTGGATGTGATCTTGTCATAGACTTTCGCACAAGCCTTGTCAATATCCGGATCAATGCAGTCAAGCAGAGAAATTCCCATTGTGATTGTCCGGATGTCCAGGCATTCATCTTGGATCATACGAATGGTTTCGAGAATATCAAAAGTATTTAGCATAATTATTTATCACCTCAAAAATTCTCTAAAAATTCTCTTAAATTTCGTGCATGGAATTAAAAATATCCTCGTGCATACAATGAATATCCAGATTCTGGGATTTGCCCAGTGCGGTCATTTCGTCGGACAATACGGAAAAGTCCGTGCTGATCCGGGAAATATCCACCATCATAATCATGGCAAACATATCCTGCATGACGCTCTGGGTGACTTCGATGACATTGACATTGTGAGAAGCACAGATGCCGCTGACCTTGTGGAGAATACCGACAGTGTCCTTGCCGATGACTGTAATAACTGCTCGCATAAGAAAAGCCTCCTGTTATATAATCTATTTATATATTAGTATAACATATTTTGGGGGACATGTCAACAAAAATTTTTAAAACGATTTCGAGAGCAAAAATAATACTATCTGTAAAATATAATCGTTTAATGTACTCTGAGAACTAAAAAACAATACGAAAAGTATTAACAAACTTTGTATTTTGTTCTGAAATTCTCTGTTTCACAAATTGTTTTCAGAAAATACATTGAATCTAGTATCTTTTTCCGGAAAACTATGCTAAAATAATAACATAGTAAAACAGAAAACAAAAATTTAAAATTAAAATCTAAATTATAAATTGAAACGCTTTTAAGCATGAACGGAAGGATTTCTTATGAAAACTAATAAACTCGCTGCCATCTTACTGGCTTGCTGTGCAACCGTTTGCAGTCTGGCTGCTGTTCCCGCTGGTGCAATCAATCTTCATGACGAGGCTACCATGACAGAACAGGAAAAACAGATGAAGGAGTATTGTGATATTGTCATCAACTGCGTGAATAATGAACGGACAGAAAGAGGACTTTCCCAACTGGCAACATTCCCGGAGCTGAGTGAATTAACCTATGTCAGAGCAGTGGAAATTTCGGGGGGAGAGGATGTATTTTCACATACACGTCCGGACGGCAGTATGTGTTTCTCGATCCTGAAAGAAAATGGTGTCCGTTATTCCGCAGTCGCTGAGAACCTTGCAGGCGGTCGTGCTGATCCTGTTGCTACAGTAGATCAGTGGATGAATTCAGAAGGACACAGAAAAAATATTCTGGGTGAAAAATATACACATATCGGCATTGGTTATTACTATGCGCCGGATTCTGATTTTGAATATTATTGGAGCATGTTCCTGATCGGCACATATGACAGCGGTGTACCGCATGTGTTTGAATCTCAGTATATGCCGAGCCGTGAATTGGGCGATGTGGATGGTTCTCATTCGACTGATGTCCAGGATGCCAAGAAGATTCTCAGATATGCAGCATCCCGTGCGGCAGGTGTGGAAATGGGCGTAGTCAGTGAATTTATGGACGTTGCGGATCTCAATGGCGACGGCATTGCAGATGCAAGAGATGCTTCCGCAATCCTGGCTTACTCTGCGGCAGTTGGTTCTAACGGAAGTGCTGTTTTGCATGATTATATCTGCTAAAATAAAAAAGCAGCTAGTATCAATTCTCCCGTTCG
>CAMWJT010000142.1 GCA_947174625.1 uncultured Ruminococcus sp. | reverse complement strand
CATCTACTATCACTCTCATAAATTTTTATTCTCCAAACTCTGCAAGAATTCTGTCAGTCTGGCAATTGCAGATTCTGCTATTTTCTGGTAGCGTTCCTGCTTGCCACGGATACGCTCCGGAAGTTCCGGCAACAAGCCCATATTCGCACCCATCGGCTGAAAATCTGCTGTCCCTCCGTGACTGACATAATGCGCCAATGCACCCATCATGGTATCTTCCGGGAGAATATAAGCAGATTTTCCCTGCATTTTCCGTGCAAGACTCCTGCCGGCAATCATCCCGCTGGATGCAGATTCCATATAACCTTCTACACCGGTCATCTGCCCTGCAAAGAATACATTTTCCTGATTTCTGAGTGAGTAATCCGAATTCAGCAATTCCGGACTGTTCAGGAAAAAATTCCGGTGCATGACACCATACCGGAGAAATTCCGCATGTTCCAGACCGGGAATCATAGAAAATACCCGTTTCTGCTCGCTGAATTTCAGATTCGTCTGAAATCCGACCAGATTGAACATTGTCGCAGACTGGTTCTCTTTCCGGAGCTGAACGACGGCATACGGTCTTTTTTCCGTCCGGGGATCACGAAGTCCCACCGGTTTCAAAGGTCCGAAACGGAGCGTATCCATCCCACGGGATGCCAGAATCTCCACAGGCATACAGCCTTCATAAACTCTGAAAAATGCCTTGTCATGTTCATGCAATTCTGCCTTTTCCGCATGCACGAGCGCATCCCAGAATCGCTCATATTCTTCCTGATTCATGGGACAATTCAGATAATCCGCTTCGCCCCGATCATACCGGGATTGCAGAAAAATTTTTGTCATGTCCAGGCTCTCCGCCGAGACAATCGGCGCAGCTGCATCAAAAAAGCTTAATCTTGATCCACAGAGATTCTCTATCTTTTCAGCCAGTACATCCGAAGTTAATGGACCTGTCGCAATAATCGCATTGCGTTCCGGCAATTCGGTACATTCTTCCCGGATGACTGTGATTAATTGCTCCTGCATGATTTTTTCTGTGACAAACACTGAAAACTGTTCCCGGTCAACTGCCAATGCGCCACCTGCCGGAACGGCACAGGCTTCCGCACAGGAGAGTAACAAACTGCCCTGGAGTTTCATTTCTGTTTTGAGCAGTCCCCCGGCGGATGCCAGCCGGGAGGCTTTCAGCGAATTAGAACAGACAAGCTCTGCAAGATCCTGCCGGGAATGCGCCGGACTGTATTTTTCCGGTTTCATTTCATAAAGCATTACGGGAATCCCTGCTTGACTTAACTGCCAGGCGGCTTCACATCCGGCAAGTCCGCCGCCGATGACAACAGCCTGATCCGGATTATATATTTTTTCTGTCATTTCAGATTCCTTTCATAGCCGCAGCCCTCTTTTTCACAGACAAGCTTTCCGGATTTGCCGCCTTTCTGAAAGAGCGTGTTTTCACATTGCGGACATTTTTCTTCCGTCGGGATATTCCATGTCATGAAATGACAATCCGGATAACCGGCACAACCGTAGAAGCTCCTGCCTTTTTTGGATTTCTTCTGAACGATCTTGTTGCCGCAGGATGGACAGATGCCGCTTGTCTCCTGCACAATCTTCCGGGTGTTGTTACAATCCGGATAGCCTGTACATGCCAGGAATTTTCCGTAACGTCCGAACTTGATGACCATAGGCTTTTTGCAGAGTTCACAGACAATATCTGTCGGAATATCCGGGATTCTCATGTGTTCGCCTTCCATTGCAATTTCTGCATCAGAAAGTTCCTTTGCAAAATCCTGATAAAATTCTCCGAGCATGTTCACCCAGTTCCCCGAACCCTGTTCAATCTGATCTAATTCTGCCTCCATTTTTGCTGTGAAATCCGGATCAACGATTCTCTGAAAATGTTCTTTCATGACCTGTGTCGTGACATCTCCCAACGGTGTCGGATGGAGCTGTTTCCCTTCACGTTCTACATACAAGCGATTCAGAATTGTCGTGATCGTCGGCGCATAGGTGCTTGGTCTGCCGATGCCGTTCTCTTCCAGTGCCTTGATCAGACTTGCTTCGGAATATCTTGGCGGCGGCTGTGTGAAATGCTGATTGCCGTCAAGACTGGCAAGTTGCAACACATCCTGTTCCGAAAGCGGCGGCAACATTTTCTGATTTTCTTCTTCAGTATCTGATTTTTCATCATACAGAACTGTGAATCCGTCAAACTTGACAGAGTAGCCGGATGCTTTGAAAATACAGTGATCTGCTTCGATTTCCACGGAACTTGTATTTAACAGCGCATTTGCCATCTGACTGGCGATAAATCTCTCCCAGATTAATTTGTATAATTTATACTGGTCGCTTGTCAGACTGTCTTTAATACTGTCCGGTGTCACATCCGGCATAGACGGACGGATTGCTTCATGTGCATCCTGTGCATTTTTCTTACTTTTGAAAACTCTCGGCTTTTCCGGAAGATAATTTTCTCCGTAAGTGTTCTTGATATATTCCGCTGCGGCTGTCTGGGCATCTGCGGAGATTCTCAGGCTATCCGTTCGCATGTAAGTGATCAGACCAACTGCACCCATGCCGTTGATGTCAATGCCTTCATAGAGTTCCTGCGCCGCTTTCATTGTCCGTCTGGACTGAAATCCCAGTTTTTTAGAAGCTTCCTGCTGTAATGTAGATGTAATGAACGGCGGGGACGGTTGCCGTTTCGTCACACGTTTCTTGATAGATTTGACCTGAAATACAGCCGTCCGGAGTCTGTCAAGAATCTGATCAGTCTGTTCCTGATTTGTCAGTTCTATTTTTTCACCGTCCACAGAATGGAATTTTGCAGAAAAAATCTTTTTCGGATTTTTTTTATCAAATTTCGCATCAATTGACCAGTATTCTTTGGGTACAAAAACTTTAATTTCTTCTTCCCGGTCAACGATTAATCTTACAGCAACGGACTGGACACGTCCGGCGGACAGTCCACGCTTGACTTTTTTCCAGAGGAACGGACTGAGTTTGTAGCCAACCAAACGATCTAAAATTCTTCTTGCCTGTTGTGCATTGACAAGATCCAGGTCAATTTTATGGGGATTTGCCATGCCGTTCTGTACACCTGTTTTGGTAATTTCATTAAAAGCAACCCGGTTGTCTGCATTCAGATCAAGATCCAGAATCTGCGCCAGATGCCAGGAAATTGCCTCGCCCTCACGGTCGGGGTCTGTTGCAAGATAGACATAATCACTTTTCTTTGCACGTTTTTTCAGATCTTTAATAACATCTTCCTTGCCTTTCATGTCAAGATACTGTGGTGTAAATCCGTTTTCCACATCCACACCAAGCTTGGATTTGGGCAGATCACGCACATGTCCCATAGATGCAACGACCTCGTAGCCTGTGCCCAGATATTTCTGAATGGTCTTGGCTTTTGCCGGAGACTCTACAATCACTAAATTTGACATAGCTTCGCCGTCTATACGGCGCACACTCCTTTCGGGTTTCGGGATTTATGTGACATCCTCCCCCGCCTATGCCGTCCGGCATAGAGGCGGGGGATTCCTGTTTAACCAGTCTGACACTCTGTGATTTGGCAGAGCTGCTGTAGTAGTGCAGGCTAACCCCGTGTGTCCCACGGTTCTTTTCTGTTGATTTATGTTGCGTTATGCAAGAACTGCCCGCATACCCTCATTTCTGGTATTGATGGCAGCATTGACATCTCTGTCATGATGTATGCCACATTCGGGACAAGTCCATTCTCTGACTGATAAATCTTTTGTAACAGGGTTTTTGTAACCACAGCAGGAACAAAGCTGACTGCTTGCAAAAAATCTGTCCACTCTGACAAGTTTTTTACCCAGTTCCTCCAGTTTATATTACAGAAATGTGGTAAACATATCCCAGCCATTATCAGCAACAGACTTTCCGAAATGTAAAGCTTGCGACATTGCCTGCATATTCAGATTTTCAATACAGATACAGTCATAAGCATCTGCTAACTTTCGTGACAATTTGTGCAGGAAATCTTTTCTTTGATTTGCCACTTTTTCATGCAGTTTTGCAACTCTGATTCGTTGTTTCCGGCGATTCTTTGAATTTTTCTGCATCAGGGACAATTTGCGCTGTTCCCGTCTTAATTTCTGTTCTGCACGTCTGTAATATCTCGGATATTGCGGTGCATTGCCATTGCTGTCTTTGTATAATTCGTGCATGGAGAAATCAAAACCAAGAAAATGATGCAATTTCTGTTCTGGTACTTGGTTTTCATACTCAAACAGAACACTTGCATAATAGTTTCCGCTTGGTGTCTGACTGATTGTGACAGATTTTATTTTATAATTCTCCGGAATTTTCCTGTGTTGTTTTACTTTTATCAGTCCTGGTATTTTCGGAAGTTTCAGATCACCGTTTTCTAACATGATACTTCCTTT
>CAMWJT010000141.1 GCA_947174625.1 uncultured Ruminococcus sp. | reverse complement strand
GAGTTGCTTCGAGATCTTCGCTTGTAACAACCGTATTCTTCATGTTGAGAACCGGTGCTTCTTCAGCGGCTGCCGGAACTGTGAAGAACGGAACGGCTGCCAGTGTCATCATCGTGGAGAGAAAACCTGCAAAAATTCTTGTTGTGAAAGCTTTTGTTGCTTTACTCATTGTATTCTTTCTTGTCATATAAATCAGCCCCCTGAAATATTGAATCGTGTGAATTTTCATCTTATTATACATAAAGTAATTTACTTTTCAGTGTTTAAATCGTTTAATCTTTATGTTGTTATTATTATACCAGGAAAAAACCCGGAAATCAATAGATATTCCATGAATTTTCTATTAAATTTTTATGAATTCTAAAAATTATCCGGAATTTAAAATTACAATTTGTAAATTACATATTGTATAAATCAATACAGGATTATATAAAATAATAAGCTCTCTGTTTTTCACAGAGAGCTCTAAAATTAATTCTTTTTTGGTTTGCTTGTAAAAAGTGAACTCATCACTGGAACGGCAAACGAAAATGCAATTGCCTGATATAATAAATTTCCTGCAATCGTTGCCGTGGAGAAAATCCCCTGCGCCTGTGGCAGCCAGATTGTCACTGCCAGCATCAATGCGGAAAATAATACTGCAAAAATCAACTTCCAGTTTGAGAAATATGCCACGCTGAAAATTGTCCCGTGTTCGGATTTGCATTCGAATACATGAATTAACTGCGAAACAACCAACGTGAACAGGGCACACGTCCTTGCTTCTGTCAGTGTTCCGCCAAATCGCAAGGCTGTACTGAATGAACCGAGCGTACACAAGCCGATCATGACACCTCGCCAGGTAATCTTGCTGAGCAGTCCTCCGGCAAAGAAACTCTCATCCGGTTTCCGGGGCGGTCGTTTCATAATATCCTTTTCCGGTGGTTCTAATCCCAGGGCAATCGCCGGAAGTCCATCCGTTGCCAGATTCACCAATAATAATTGCACTGGCAATAATACAACAGGCATCCCCATAAGAATCCCCAGGAACATAGTAATGACTTCTCCGATATTACAAGACAGCAGGTATCTGACAAATTTCCGGATGTTAGAATAAATCGCACGTCCCTGTTCCACAGCACTCACAAGCGTTGCAAGATTATCATCCATTAAGATAACATCCGCCGCCTGTTTGGCAACATCCGTCCCGGTCATCCCCATAGCAACACCGACATCTGCTTCTTTGATCGCCGGCGCATCGTTGACACCGTCCCCGGTCATCGTCACAATGTTCCCGGTTCTCTGGAATGCCCGGACTAATCTTAATTTATGAGATGGATTCACCCTTGCGAATACGGCGATTTTGGATAATCGCTGATCCAGTTGTGTATCTGTCAGAAGATCCAGTTCATCCCCGGTGATGACTTCTCCGCCCCGGAGCAGTCCAGCTTTCCGGGCAATCGCCGCCGCTGTTTTTTTGTGATCTCCTGTAATCATGACTGTCCGGACGGATGCACTGGCACAAGTCCGGATGGCTTCTTTTGCTTCCGGACGTGGCGGATCCAACATCCCGGTCAGTCCCAGGAATATCATGCCATTGCTGGCTTGCTGAAAGTCAAGCGTATTTGAATTATGAGAGCAATTCTGCTTTTCAGCGAACGCAAGCACACGGAGTGCCTGTTCTGATAACTTTTCAGAAAATTCCAGGATTTTTTTCTGCATGCCCGGTGTCAGTGCCACATCCCCGGCTTTTGTCCGGACAAAATCACAGCGCTTGAGAATCACATCCACTGCGCCCTTGGTGCAAATCCTGGACTGATTCCCTTTGCGGACAAGCACGCTCATGGATCTGGTATCGCTGTCAAACGGTTCTTCGGCAAGCCGGGTGTATTCCGGGAGCGTTTTCGTCGTGATACCGCCTTTTGCAGACATCACAAGCAATGCGGTTTCTGTCGGATCACCTACAGCAGTAAAACTCACCTGTCCAGATAATTCCCCACGGTTCCGGCTTGTAAAATCCCCGGATAATTCTGCATTATTGCATAATACAGCACATGTCAGCAGACTTTCCAGTGCCGGAACGCTCCGGGGATTCACGTGCATGTTGTTTTCCAGAATTGCCCCATCCATTTTCAAGGCATTCCCGGTAACGTCAAATTCCTGTTCCATTGTCCGGATTTTCGTCACTGTCATACGATTTTCTGTAATTGTCCCGGTTTTGTCAGAACAGATCACGGACGTACAGCCGAGCGTCTCCACGCTATGTAAGCGATTGACAAGCGCTTTCTGTTTCATCATCCGATTGACAGCGAGTGCAAGTGCAATGGTGACAGTAGCCGGTAAACCCTCCGGAATCGCCGCAATCGCAATCGAAATCCCCGTCATGAGCATGTCAAAGACCGGTTCTCCCCGGAGAACACCTGCACCAAAGACGGCAAGACAAACACCGATACAGATCAGCGCAAGCATTTTGCCCAATTCGCCCAATCGCTTCTGTAATGGTGTTTCCGTTCGTGTGATCTCTGAGAGCATTCCGGAGATCTGTCCCATCTGGGTTTGTTTCCCGATAGAAATCACCTGTGCCGTACCGCTTCCCCTGGTGACAGCCGTTCCGCTGTAGACAATATATGGCTTATGGAGTCCGGTCAGATCATCATGCACAGATCCGGCAAATTTCGGAATCGGTTCGGCTTCTCCCGTTAAGACAGATTCATTGGCATAGAGCCGGTTTGCCGTCATTAACAGACAATCCGCCGGGATGCAGTCCCCTGCTTCGATTGCGATCAGATCTCCGGGGACAAGCTGTTCTGCCGGGATTTCCTGCAAATTGTCATCACGCCAGACTTTGGCACTGGGCGCAGTCATCTGCCGGAGTGCTTCGAGTGTCTTTTCTGTCCGGAATTCCTGAATGAATCCAAGAATTGCATTCAGCAGGACAATCACGACAATCGTGATGGCATCCGTCCACTCGCCGAGCAATGCCGAAATCCCGGTAGCAGCCAACAGAATCAGCACCATAGCATCTTTGAACTGGCTGAAAAAAATGCTGACAGCGCCGGGCGGTCTGACCTGGACGAGCGAATTAGTGCCGTATTGTTTTCTGTATTCTTCTGCCTGGACTGACGTAAGACCTTTCAAGCAAACCCCTCCCGGATCTAATTTTGATAGTATTTTGATAGTATTTTATGTACAAGTTTCCGGGAATATGATTTTTTAATTATGTTAAATAGTTAAATAGTTAAATAAAAAAATGCCCCGGAAATCCGGAGCATTTTAATCTGCAATTAATCGCTGACATACGGCAGAAGTGCGATATGTCTTGCTCTTTTGATGGCAACTGTCAGCTCACGCTGATGGAATGCGCATGTGCCTGTCACACGACGGGGCAGGATTTTAGAGCGTTCTGTCATACATTTCTTTAATTTATTAATATCTTTGTAGTCGATTTTTTCAACACGATCTACGCAGAACATGCAGACCTTCTTGCGAGGACGCTTGGACGGTCTGGAATTTCTTTCACGTTCCATACGATGCTGGATCTCCTTTCTGGAAGATTAAAACGGAACTTGTCCGTCGCTGATGATTTCTTCAAAATCATTGAAACTACCGCCGCCAAGCTGTACATCCTTCGGCGGATTGCCCGGTACAGCCGGCTGGACATTGCCGGAATTTGCCGGATTGCCCTGATAGTTATTGTTATTATTTCCATTATTACGATAATTCTGACCGGCATTATAATTATTATTATAATTACCGCTGTTGTAGCCGTAATTGCTGTTGGAATTGCCATTATAATTATTATTGTTATAATTATTATAATTTGACTGGTTATTGTTCCGGGTCGGGTCAGACAGTACAAAGCTGACAGTATCTGCAATAATATCATCACTGTAATGCTGAACACCATTTTTGTCCGTATAATTATTATTCTGAATTTTCCCCTCAATCAGAATCGGTTTTCCCTTCACAAAATATTGATTCACGAATTCAGCAGTCTTGCCGAAACAGGTAATTCTGAAAAAATCAGACTGTTTCTGTTCGCCCTGTCTTGTAAAAGCACGATCCACGGCAATCCGGAAACGGCAGTAAGCATTGCCGTTCTGACCAACGCTGAACTCTGGATCATTGACCAGTCTGCCCATAAGAATGACTTTGTTCATGGAAATTTCCTCCCTATCTCAATTTTTATTTAAATTTTAATTTAAAATTTAATAAAAATAATGTTTTTCAGCCAACAAGGCAACCCCTCGCCGTGTCGCTGATCGTTTGTGTGTGCAGTCAATTTTTATGCTGTCTGCGATTACTTGGTTGTTACCAAAGCACGCAGAACACCGTCATTGATATTGAGCCGGCGGTTGAGCTCAGCCGGGAAATCCGGTTCAGAATTGAAAGAATAGATCACATAGTAACCCTCTGTGCTGACT
>CAMWJT010000140.1 GCA_947174625.1 uncultured Ruminococcus sp. | reverse complement strand
CCTGTGTTATAATAATTTTAATATTTTTTATTTTCAAATTCAATTAGAAAGGTGTGTTTTGTGCATGATACAAAGATTGCTTGTCGGCGCAGTGATTACCGTTGCGACAACAGCCGTGGCAGGCGGTATTTATCTGGCAAGAAAAAAACAGTATGATACTGAGGGATTCAATGCGTTCGGCTATGACAAGGACGGTTACAATCACCAGGGATTTGACAGAAACGGCTACGACAGGGACGGTTTCGACAGAACCGGACACAATGCCGGCGGTTACTGCAAAGACGGCTACAATGATGCGTATATTGACATCAGCGGTTTTTCCAGAGAATATTATAAAATTGTCTGTGAAGAAATGCAGGAATTGCTTGACAATGCTAAAAAATACCGGGAAGCCGGAAAGTATGCAGAATCCGACCAGGCGGTTATAAAATTCATGGATAAGGGTGTCCGTGCAGTCATTGCACACTGGAAAGGTGTCTCAAATTATAAGCAGACACTTTACATGAATCTGATCTTCTGCGAAGAACAAGATTTACTGGATGAAGATCTGACGGCAGTTCTCTATGATGCAGATTCGGATTGCAAGGTATATAATTATGATTATGATGATAACTGTGACTATTCTCCTGATGATAATATCACAGTAGATCTGGATGCGATTTCCGGATTGCTCCGGGAAGTCCGGAAATTTATGTGATTTAAATAAAAAATATTTTATCTGGAGGCGATTATTTTTTGAGCCATTTATATGACAGCTGGGATCTGAATTATAAAACACCGTTCGGTGCAGTCCGGAAAGGAAAAATCGTGTATTTCAATATCAGACTCCCGAAAGAGATTCAACCTGATTTTTCCCCCTGTATTGTGATCTATCGACCCGGCTACAAGGAAAGATTCATGCACCTGCACATTATCGGCGAGGAAGAAGACTGCAATGTATGGGGGACGGGCTACATTCCCAAATTTACCGGCGTGCATTATTATTATTTTTCTTATACAACAAAAGGACAGCGATATTATATCAAGAAAACTGCCGGTCATATCGGCAATATCAACGATGGCGACATGTTTCAGCTTACTGTCTATTCGGAAGATTACAAAACACCGGATTTTCTCAAGGGCGGTGTGATGTATCAGATTTTCCCGGATCGTTTTTACAAAAGCGGTAAAGTTCACGAGAATATCCCATCCGGCAGAGTGCTCCGGGATGACTGGGGCGGTACACCCTATTACAGACCGGATCAGAACGGACATGTCTGGAATAATGACTATTTTGGCGGCGATCTGGCAGGCATTCAGGAGAAACTTCCCTATCTGCATGACCTGGGTGTGACATGTATTTATCTGAATCCGATTTTTGAAGCGCATGAGAATCACAGATATAATACAGCCAATTATCGCAAAGTGGATCCGTTGCTTGGCACAAACGAGGATTTTCAGGAATTATGCAAAGCCGCATCCAAATTAGGCATCAGCGTCATCCTGGATGGTGTATTTTCTCATACAGGTGCAGACAGTATCTATTTTAACCGTTATAACAGATATGACAATCTGGGTGCTTATCAATCCAGAGACAGCGAATATTTCGACTGGTACACATTCTGGAATTTCCCGAATGAATATGAAGCATGGTGGGGATTCGAGACACTCCCGAACGTCCGGGAAAATAACAAGAATTATACAAATTACATCTGCGGCAAGAACGGTGTCTTGAATTACTGGTTATCTCTGGGCGCTGCCGGTTTCCGTCTGGATGTCGCAGACGAATTGCCCGATGAATTTCTGGACAATCTCCGGACAGCCGTCAAAAAATATGATCCGCAAAAAATCGTGATCGGCGAAGTCTGGGAGGATGCGTCCAACAAAGAAGCTTACGGTGTGAAACGTCGTTATCTCCTGGGCAGTCAGTTGGATTCTGTGATGAATTATCCATTCCGGGATGCGATCATCAATTATATCAAAGGCATGTCAAGCCGGGATTTTCAGAACTGCATCATGACAATTCTGGAGAATTATCCGAAAGACACGGTAGATGTCCTGATGAATTTTGTATCGACCCATGATATTGAACGGGCAATTAACCGGTTCGGCGGGGAATCCTGTGACGATAAATCCAAAGACTGGATGGCGGAGCGTTATCTGAATGAATGGGAGTACCGCAGAGGCAAGGCAATGCTTCAGGCGGCAATGGCAATTATGTTCTTCCTTCCTGGTGTACCGAGCATTTATTATGGCGACGAAGCCGGATTACAAGGTTATAAAGATCCCTTTAACAGAAGATGTTATCCGTGGGGACACGAAGACCAGGAATTAATTGCTTACACCAAAGAATTAAGCCGGATCCGTCATGCTTACAAGGTATTCCGGAACGGCAGAATGCAGTTTCTGCCGGCGCAAGATGATGTGATGGCATTTGCGAGGATTCAGGAGACAGCCGGGGTTTCCGTCCAGATCTATGTAAACCGTTCTCAGCATGAACAGCACATAAAATTTCAGCCCTGTTCTGAAAAATTTGTATTTGATCATGCAGAACGTGGCATTCTGGAAGATAATCTTGTCAAATTACAGCCGTTTGATTATGCAGTGATGATCTGCCGGAATCCTGAAAAGATTCGCAAATAATAATTAGCAATCCCCCTGGAAAAGTCAGGGGGATTTTCGTCATAATAACTAGTTTAAAATACAGGAAATCATTACTTCTTGACAATTTTCACAAATTATGCTAAAATAATTATAGTAAAATTTAAGCTTATTTTTTATAAAAATTGTATCCCGAAAGGAGTTAATGATCTTGAAGAATCAAAATTTTAACAAATTCATTGCCGGACTTTGTGCATTGTGTCTGTCCATCCCGGCAGGTGTTGCAATCACAGCACAAGCAAAAGAAACAATCATCCCCGGCGCTGTTTCCGTCCAGGATGCCGGAGATCTCCAGGCATTCGCACAACAGGTTGTGAATCTGGTCAATCAGGAACGTGCCAAAGCCGGATTGTCCGCATTGCAGAGCGTCGCCGTCCTGGATGCCTGTGCGCAAAAACGTTCTGAGGAACTTGTCAGTACATTTTCCCATACCAGACCGGACGGGACAAATTGTGCGACAATCCTGGATGAATATGGTGTCAAATGGAGAACAACCGGAGAAAATATCGCCTATGGCTATGCAACACCTGAATCTGTCATGAAAGGATGGATGGATTCTGCCGGTCACCGAGCCAATATTCTCAATGCCAATTTTGATTCAATCGGTGTGGGTGTTGTCTCCCGGAATGGTGTCTTGTATTGGACGCAGGTTTTTGCCGGAGGGATTACCGGGACTGTAACAGCTCCGGAACAAAAGCCAGATCAGAATCAAAAGCCGGTGCAGGATCAAACACCGGATGCTCCGGAACAGAAACCGGATCAGAGCCAGAATCAGGAGCAAGTGCCGGATTTCAGTCATCTTCAAAAAATTCTGGAAAATCTTCTCCACCATCAGTCAGAGAATGTGTCAACGGATCAGCCTTGCATCGGGGAAGCATGTCCGGTGACGGAAAATCCGTCGTTCCGGGATTTCCTTTCTGGTTTGCAGTCGCAATGCAAAGACGGTAATTGTCAGATACAGATTTTTACATCAAATTCTTGTAAATCTTAAAAAAATCAGCAACAGGCAGACAACTCCGGTTATCTGCCTGTTATATTTTCAGATTTGCAGGAAAGCTATTGACAAAATTTTAAAATTATGTTAAAATATACTTGTCACTTGCTCGTATTAAATTAATCCAACAAGTACATAAATTTTTTTCAGGAGGTTTTCGCAATGGCTTTAGAAGGCGCACTGACCACAAATCAGAAAGTGCTCGACTGGGTACAGGAAATGGTTGACCTGTGCAAACCTGACAAGGTTGTCTGGATTGACGGCTCTCAGGAACAGCTCGACGCACTCACAAAAGAGGTAACTTCTCTCCCGGACGGCGATCCTAATAAGATGTATTATCTCAATGAGGAAGAACTCCCCGGCTGTCTCTATCACAGAACGGCTGTCAATGACGTTGCCCGTGTCGAAGACAGGACTTTCATCTGCACAAAGACAAGAGAGGACGCAGGTCCGACAAATAACTGGATGGATCCGCAGGAAATGTATGCAAAGCTGACTCCCATGTATGATGGTGTCATGAAGGGACAGACCATGTATGTCATTCCCTATTCTATGGGTCCTGTTGCATCCCCGATTTCCAAAGTCGGTGTGGAGCTGACAGATTCAATCTATGTTGTTCTGAATATGAACATCATGACCAGAATGGGCAAGGCTGCATTTGACAAGCTCGGCGATTCCAATGACTTTGTAAGAGGGCTGCACTCCAAAGCACAGGGTGACCCGGAAAACAGATATATTGTCCAGTTCCCGGAAGATAATACAATCTGGTC
>CAMWJT010000139.1 GCA_947174625.1 uncultured Ruminococcus sp. | reverse complement strand
ATCTATGAATAGTCTATTATTATAAATTATAACATGATTAAAACTGCAAAAGAAGCTTACAAAATTGTGAAAAAAATTAAAAATTACAAAAAATATGATGTTGCCTATTGCCGTGAGGATGATGTCAGCTATTTTTTCACATATCGGATTCCGGGTCTCCCCGTTTTGAGAATTTATAAAGAAAATGGAAATTATGAAGAAATTTATTTTAATCAAAACTACGCAAGTATCAATGAAAGAGAAATCTCTTTATCGGAATTAAAATAAAAATTCAGAAAAATACAGCGACCGGATCAGAAAATCCAGTCGCTTTAAAATTTTATTCTGCTTTGATCGGGAAGTCTGATACATCCAGTAAATGTACCAGGAATTTCAGAACATTCATAGAATCAGCTAATTCAATCTTGCCACTCTGGTCAACGTCTGCGTTTAACAATCCCTGTACGCTGACCTGGTCAACACCAACATACACACGATTCATCCGGACAACATCTGCAATATCCACTTCGCCATCCTCATTGGCATCACCCCAGAGGATTTGTTTTTCATCCGTAGTATCGGAATTCTCGGAATTTTCAGAATTCTCCGGATCGCCCGACTCGCTCGGCTCTGGCTGAGATTCGGACGGTTCAGGGATCTCAATGCCGTCAATGATCGAATAATAAGCCGGTTTTGCACTGTAATCTTCATTGAACAGCAACGGATTTTTAGAAGCTCTCCAGCTCTGGTCGTCCGTCGTTCCCCAGAGAACAACTGCGGAAATCTGGTCTTTGTGTTCGACAATTGCATCCATAATATCAGAATAGTATTGCGCCTGTTCCTCAAAGAGACTGTCATTGACAGTTGCATCCAGCTCCGTGATCTGGACATCCAGACCAGTTTCACAGAATTTATCCAATGCTTTCTTGTAAACATTCACAGCCGGGAACGCATCCGCACCGGATCTTGCATCTAAATGGGACTGCATCCCGATACCGTCGATAAAATGTCCGTCAGCATTGATTTCTTCGACCATTTTCACAATGGCATCCGTTTTCTGCGGCATGTATTCATTGAAATCATTGTAATATAATTTGCATCCCTCTGGAGCGTATTTCTTGGCAAATTCAAACGCAGGTTTGATAAAAGAGTTATCCCCGAAAATCTGCACCCAGGGAGAATTTGCAGAACCCTCTTCCTGTGAACCTGGATTTCTATATTTGCCGTCATCCAGCCAACATTCATTGACAACGTCAAACGCATAGAAATCCACGTCAGAATAGTCTTTCTCAATTGCCGCAAACACATTCTTGATGTAATTTTCCATGCGGACAAGCATTTTTTCTTTGGAAACCCATTCGCCGTTCTCGTCATAATTTTCCTTGAAAAACCATGTCGGCGTCTGCTGATGCCATACCAGGACATGTCCACGGACGGGGATATTATTTTCTCTTGCAAAATCCAGGATGGATTTTGCGCTTGCAAGGCTGACCTGTGGATTTTCGTCATCGCCGGATTGTGCCAGGGCAAGACAAGCATTTTTATCCAGCAACGCATCTGGCTTCATCTCGTTGCCGGGTGTGATGCTGTTGAAATGCTTTAATATCAGTGCTTTTGTGGTTTCCGGTGCTAATTCTTTTGTCGTAGTAGCCGTACCGAATTTGAAATAATCTGCATAGACATCTTTCAGACCTGGAATATCTGCTTGCGGATGATACACAGGTGCTGCTTCTACAAGAAAATCATCCACATAGATATTATCAGAACCGCCCTCAAAATAGACATAGACATCTGACATTTCGTTTGTGTAGCTGACTTTCAGGTCGTTGAATTCCTGCCAGCCTGCGCCGTTGAGATTTGTTAAATTCTCGTAATGCACTTCGCCGGCAGCATCTGTGTACTGGAAGCTGACAGTCAGGCTTGTATAGTATTGTCCCATTGCTTTGGCACTGATCAGATAGGCAGTATTGGGATTGCATTTGTCATCCAGGCGGAAAGCAGGACCATTCCAGGATTTGGAACGTTCGCTTGCGCACAGCGCTTTAGAACCGCTGACAGCGTTATCTTCATTGACAGAAAGAACAGTTGTGTCATTCGCTCCCCGGTTT
This sequence comes from uncultured Ruminococcus sp., assembly GCA_947174625.1. Lineage (GTDB taxonomy): Bacteria > Bacillota > Clostridia > Oscillospirales > Ruminococcaceae > UBA3855. Next base: position 2,332 of record CAMWJT010000139.1, on the reverse strand, counting down.
GTCCAGGCGGATGCGTCACCATCTTCAAAGTCAGACCAATAAACTACGGTATCCAGCGGTGCTTCTGCCGTGACACCAAGAACGGGCATCGTCCCCATAGTGCAGGCGATTGCCAGAAGACCGGCAAGCAAGCGTTTTGTTGAAAATTTACCCATGATAAAAAATCCTCCCTGATAATAAAATAATATATTATTATTTTACATGTTTTTTCTCACTTTGTCAAGTGCTTTTGTAAAATTGGTCAGATCAGTTCAGATCAGTCATGAAGCAATGCCTGTTTCATCAGACAGAAATCAAAAATAGTTAATTTGCCATCCCCGGTAAAATCTCCTGCTTTCCAGTCAGTAAGCCGTGCATCCGGAATGGCAAGCAACCATTTTTGCAACATAATCAGATCAGTTATATCAAAATTGCTGTCCTGATTCACATCACCCATGATGAATTCCGGATTTTTCGGATTTTCAGATTTTGTCAGGATTTTTGCATGCTCCAGTAAGATCTCACCTGTGTATGCTGAAATCGTGATGCCGTCCAGTTCGTCATAAGTTAAGCCTAACTGGTCAAACGCTTTCAGAATATCTTCCGCAAGAAACACTGTTTTTTCGCCGTTAAAATAAGACGGCTGAATTGCATGCCAGATGGACGGTGTTGTTGACCATCTCTGCAAGGCGATCACAGGCGGATAACCAGTTGCACTGGTATAATTCAGTTCAATTGCATACTGTTCACCAAGTTCACGCAACAGGGATTTGTCAAGAGAAATCCGGTCAGCAGAATCCGATTGGATTTCCTGTAGAATCTCATAATCGGCACATGGGTATTTTGTCACATTGGAATACAAAATATGATCTTTCGGGGTCTCTTCCTGACGTTCAAACAATTCTGTCAGTGTGACAAATTCATATCCCTGTTCCACAAGCTGTGGCATAGCAATTTTCAGAGCATCCACAGTCTGCTGATTGCCGGCAGCATCATGCAGAAGTACGATCACACCGTCTCTTGCACCATTCAGGATATAATCCGCACGTTCCTGTGCCGTCACATTCTCCATATAGTCCTGGCAGTCGATTCCACAGATAAATGGCTTGTCGATCACATCATACATACTGTCGCTGACATCAATAAATGGCGGACGGAAAAATTTCGTCGTTTCGCCGGTGATTTCCAGTACTTTATCATCCACATAGGAAATCTCAGCCTGGATTTCTTCCTCGGACATTTTTGACATATTGCCGTGAGATCTGGAGTGATTATCAATCTCCATGCCCATAGCATAAGCACGTCTGACAGATTCTGCGCTCTCCGGATTGATGTTATTCCCGATCAGGAAAAAAGATGCTTTGGCATTGTATGTTTCCAGAATATCCAGTACATCATTTGTCGTTGTCGTATTTGGTCCATCATCAAACGTCAGGGCAATCAGTTTTGTTTCGTTGCTTTCCGCACAGACACTGACAGCCGGAATACAGCTCGCAAGCATTGCCACGCTCAGAATTGCAGATATGATTTTTTTCATAAAAACACCTCTTTTTAATTACATACTAAAAATTCAGCTAAAATTACCACAACTTTTTATGAAGAATAGATTTTTCTCTTTCTTCCTCTTTTCTCTGCTTTTCCATCTGTTTTTCCTTTTGTTTCTGATTATCTTCATCCAGTTGCTGAGAAAATTTATCCAATGGCAGCATACGCATATAATCTCTGTATTCTTTCTTACTTTCGTAATTATTTTTCAGATTATTATACTTATTTCCAAAAAAAGGAAGTACAAAGATAGGATAAACCAAGAGACAAAGCCAAGCACATGTAATAAAATTTTTTTTAGCTTTTGCTTCTTCTTTGGCTTGTTCGGCATCCCACTGTGCCAGAATTTCACGCCGGTGTGCTTGCATTGCTTTGAGTTTCATTTTTTCCTGCTCTATTTCTACTCTTTTCAGTTCAGCTTCATCAATGAAACGCTGTGTCATACGGTAGTCATCTAACATGACTTTTGCCCCGCAAAATTCGCAAAAAGCAAAATCCCGGTTTGTATCATGGATTGATAAATTTGCACTACAACTTGGGCAAACACATTCTCTCATCTTATCATCTCCTCAAGATAACTTTAGCCAGTATAGGCATTATTAGCATATTATTATGAAAATCCTGCTTTGCAAGCCATTCTTTTTATTTAATTATAAACAACACCTTTCGTCCACTCCCTAAAAAATTAAGTGAAAAGCCGGAAGCAAACGACTTCCGGCTTTTTCCAAAATAATCTGATACGTGCCTGGAGGGACTCGAACCCCCGACCTACTGGTTCGTAGCCAGTCACTCTATCCAGCTGAGCTAC
>CAMWJT010000138.1 GCA_947174625.1 uncultured Ruminococcus sp. | reverse complement strand
AATTATGATAGAATTATCAAGACTTTGTGATAAATTTTTGTGCAAAAATTGATCTTGCATTTTAATATGAAAAATGCTATAATAGAGGAATAATTTATTTTTGGGATGGGGTTGGTATTTTATTATGAAATGTGTGAAAAAATGGAAAATTCACAGACCAGATCCGGAACATGTCGCAGAGATCAGAAATGCAGGTGATTTCTCTGAAATCTGTTGCAGGGTACTTGTTTCGCAAGGTTATATCCATCCGCAGCAGATTGCGGATGTCTTGAACTGTCAGCAGTTGAGTGATCCGTTTCTGATCTGTGACATGCAGAAAGCTGCGGATTTGCTGAATCAGGCAATTGAAGACCAGAAAAAAATCTGTGTTTACGGCGATTACGATTGTGACGGTGTGATGTCTACGGTTATTTTATATTCGTTCCTGGCAGAGATGGGCGCAGATGTCAGTTGGAGAATTCCGGAACGTTCTGAGGGTTATGGACTGAATCCGGCAGTTGTCCGGGAAATGTATGATGCCGGGACAGAATTGATTGTAACTGTGGATAACGGCATTTCAGCGATTCCCGAATCGAAACTGATCCATGAACTTGGCATGGAGCTGATTATTACAGATCATCATCAGCCGGGAGAAGAATTGCCGGAAGCACTTGCGATTGTGGATGCGCACAGAATGGATAATATTTCGCCATTCCGGTTATATTGTGGTGCAGGGATTGCATTGTTATTAGTTGCCGCTATGAATGACGGCGACTTGCAGATGGCAATGGAACAGTTCGGCGATCTGGCGGCGATTGCTACCATTGCGGATGTGGTGTCTTTAACAGGTGAAAACCGGTTTTTGGTCAGCCGGGGACTGGAATATCTGGAAAATACAGAACGTGCCGGACTGATTGCACTGCGTGAAGTGAGCGGTTTATCCGGGAGGACTTTAGATGCCGGATGTGTTGCGTTTGGGATTGCCCCCAGGATCAATGCCGCTGGTCGTATGATGTCGCCAAAGCTTGCAGTAGAGCTGATGCTGACGGAAGATCCGGAAATTGCAAAAAATCTTGCGGAACAGTTGAATCAGATCAATGCCGAACGCAAAGAGACAGAAGCAGAAACCGTCCATGCCATTGAACAGCAGATCCGTCAACAACCGGAATTGCTCCATGAAAGAGTGTTGTTATTTGTCGGGAAAGACTGGCATGCAGGTGTGATCGGCATTGTCGCATCCAGAATGCAGGAACGTTATGGAAAACCTTGTTTTGTGATGTCTGTCCAGGATGGACACGGACACTGTTCTGCAAGAAGTTTCGGGAGATTTCATATATTCAATGCTTTGACAGCCTGTGCAGATTTACTGGAAAAATTCGGCGGACATCCATCCGCAGGCGGATTTTCTTTAAAAGAAGAAAATATTCCGGCATTCCGGAAGGCTTTGCAGGCACATGCAGCGAAAAATTATGAAGATATGCCGTTTCTGGAAGTACATGTAGCATGTCCGTTAGAACCGGCAATTATGACACCGGAATCCGTGGACAGTCTGCAACAGCTTGCGCCGTTTGGTGCGGAGCATCCCGAACCGGTCTTTTTGGCAGAAAATGTGTTTGTGCAGAGTATCCAGGCTACGACAAATAATACACATACAAGAATGATGATCCGTCTTGGCAATCAGACTTATAAGGCAATGTTCTTCAGCAGATCGCCGGAACAGACCGGCATTATCGCTGGCAGATATTATCATATGCTGGTACGGATGAAACTCAACGAATATCAGGGAAGAACTTCCGTGGAGCTGACTGTGCAGGATGTCCGTCCTGCCGGATTGCAGCAAATCAAAATTCTCAATGCCATGCAGATTTATGACAAATATTGTCGAGGAGAGCATCTGCCCGGAGAATACTATCAGGCGATGTGTCCGGGCAAGCCGGAACTGGTGATGATTTATCAGGAGATTGCCAAGAGACCTGTGACAAGTGAGGAGCTTGCACCGTTTGTCATGCAGAGAAATATGAATTACTGCAAATTACTGCTTGCACTGGATATTTTTCAGGAACTGGGATTGATCACGTACGATCCTGTGACGGACATTGCGGAATGTGTGCCAGTGACACAGAAAGCAGATCTTGAAAATTCTGAGATTCTCCGGAACATCCGGGAGCTTGCAGGATTAAAATAAATGAAATAGTAATTAAAAATGGTCAGATCCGGCAGATTTGTCGGTCAGTATATTAAGGAGGTTTTTTATATGGCAGAGGAAAAAATTGTAACTTTTGAAATGATGATGCAGAAAATTCTGAACGGCGAAAAACAGTATGATTTCACAAAGATCCAGACAGCTTACAGTTTCGCAGAAGAGGCGCATAAGGGACAGTTCCGTTCCTCTGGTCAGCCTTATATTATTCATCCGGTTGCTGTGGCGGATATTCTGCTGGATCTGGGCATGGATACGGACACGATCTGTGCCGCACTCCTGCATGATGTTGTCGAAGATACCCCTGTGACTTATGAACAGGTCAAGAAATTATTCGGCAGAGATGTGGCGGATCTGGTCGACGGCGTGACGAAATTGAAGAAAATTCCCATTTTTAACAGAGATCAGCAGAAAGCAAAGGATATTTGTAAAATCCTGATTGCGATGAAAGATGACATCCGGGTCATCATGATTAAATTATGCGACAGACTGCATAATATGCGGACACTCCAGTACAGACCGGATGAGAAACAGCAGGCAACCGCCTATGAAACGATGAATATCTATGCGCCGATTGCCGGTCGGCTTGGCATTGAGAGACTGCATGAGGAACTGGAAGACCTGTCTTTTTATTATCTGGATCCGTATGCTTATGCGGATATTGTCAAACTGCTTTCTGCTGACAAAAAAGAGCGTGAAGCGTTTATCTCCGCCATCAAGACAAGAATTCGGGAGAGACTGGCTCTGCATGTGTCAAAATTCGAGAAAACACCGCAGGTGGAAGGTCGTGCCAAAAGTATCTACGGCATGTACAAGAAACTGTATGTCAAGCACAAGGATTTCAGTGAAATCTATGATAAATATGCCGTCCGGGTGATTGTTTCCACAAAAGACGAATGTTATACAGTATTGGGAATTATTCATGACATGTTCCGTCCCATTCCGAACCGGTTTAAAGATTATATCCAGTCACCGAAAGAAAATAATTACAGATCCCTGCATACATCCGTGATCGGTGAAGAAGGCATTCCGTTTGAAGTCCAGATCCGTACCAGAGAAATGCACCGGGATGCAGAGTATGGTATTGCTGCACACTGGAAGTACAAAGAGGGTGTTCATGGGAAAGATCATCTGGATTCCCGGCTGAACTGGGTGCGTGAGGCACTGGAGGCACAACAGACTTCGGATGATGTCGAAGAAATTGTCCGGATTATCAAGAATGAAGTCTCTCCGGAGAGTGTTGTTGTTGTGCTGACACCAAGAGGAGACACAATCTCACTCCCCAGCGGTGCAACACCGATTGATTTTGCTTATAAGATTCATACACAGGTCGGACACAAAGCAATGGGTGCAAAAGTCAACAACAGGATTGTTCCGTTGGATTATGAACTCCAGACCGGACAAATCTGTGACATTCTGCTTAGCAAAGAGGAAAAAGGTCCGAACAGGGCATGGCTTGAGATTGCAAAGACAACAGGGGCAAAATCCAAAATCCGGCTATGGTTCAAAAAAGAACGCAGAGAAGAAAATATCGAGACCGGCAAAGCCATGCTTGAAAAAGAATTCCAGAGATGCCGGATTCACATCCCGGAAAAAGATTACGGGAAATTCCTGGAAGATGATCTGAAACGGCATAATTGTAATACACTCGAAGATTTCTATGCTTCAATCGGTTACGGCGGTGTCAGCATTCAGCGCTTTGTGCCAAGGTGGAAAGATCTCTATCATAAATTATATTGTCAGGACGAAGAACCAAAGGCGAAGCGCCCGGTAGTACAGCCGGTTTCCAAACAGAAAAGCCGGATTGTCCTGGATGAGATCAAAAATTGTGCTTATAAATTTTCGCAGTGCTGTAATCCTCTGCCGGGGGATGACATTGTAGGATTTGTGACAAGAGGTGGACACGGAATTTCCGTGCATACGGTCTCCTGCGTGAATTACCGGTCTGTATTGAAGCGCAACAATCCCGAAGAACTGGAACGATGGTTTGACATTCAATGGACGGATCACCAGGAAACAGCCATGCAGACAAGCATTGAAATCATTGCGCTTGACAGAATTGGTCTGATGTTTGATATTACAGCGATTCTCACAGAAGCCCGGATTCCGATTGTACATTCTTCTTCGAGAAATCTCAAAAACGGCAATGCGATTATCGATATTTGTCTGATGCGGTCTCTTATACACAACTGACGCTGCCTCCTACTTAATAGGTTTAGATCTCGGTGGTCGCCGTATAA
>CAMWJT010000137.1 GCA_947174625.1 uncultured Ruminococcus sp. | reverse complement strand
ATCTCGTTTTGGTATTATGACATGTGACGCTGAAAACCGTGTTGTCAGATTCACAGAAAAACCGAAAGAACCAGAATCTACACTGGCATCTATGGGCATTTACTGCTTTACATGGGAAAAACTCAAGAAATATCTGATCGAGAATGAAAATGCGAACACCGGTTCAAAAGACTTCGGCAAAGACATCATTCCGGCAATGCTTGCCAACAAAGAGCGTTTGTTCGCTTATACGTTTGACGGCTACTGGAAAGATGTCGGCACATTAGACAGTCTCTGGGAAGCTAACATGGATCTGTTAAGCCCGTCCGTTCCGTTGGATCTCTATGACCCGAAATGGAAGATCTATGCACGTCACAACAACATGCCGCCGCAGTATATCGGCGATACGGCGCAGATCGAAAATTCCATGATTACAGAAGGTTCCAACATCAATGGTAAAGTCGATTTTTCCGTGATTTTCTCGAATGTTACAATTGAAGAAGGCGCAACGGTGAATTATTCCATCCTGATGCCCGGCACAGTTGTCAAATCCGGTGCAGTTGTGGAATATGCGATCGTCGGCGAAAATTGCGTGATTGAATCCGGCGCAAAGATCGGCATCAGTCCGGAAAATATCGAAAACCGGGACGACTGGGGCATTGCCGTTGTTGGTCACAATGTCAATGTTTCCGGTACGGCTGTGATCAAACCCAAAGAGATCATCTCTGAAGATGTATAATATATAAGATACAGGGAGGAACATTTTTTATGAGCGTCAACACAAATGTACTTGGCATGATCTTTGCAAGTCTGCATGATTCTGCCATGATTGAATTAACAAAACAGAGAACCATGGGTTCTATCATGTTCGGCGGACGGTATCGTCTGATTGATTTCCCGTTGTCCAATATGGCAAATTCCGGCATTACACAGGTCGGTGTCATCACAAAATCCAATTACGGTTCTCTCCTGGATCATCTGGGAACAGGCAGTGAATGGGATCTTGCCCGGAAAAAAGGCGGTCTGCATCTGTTGCCGCCGTTCAGCCAGAGTGCCGGGGACGGTGTCTACAGGGGTCGTCTGGAAGCACTGAATAATGTCTGGAATTACGTAGAAGCATGCAAATGCGAATATGTCGTTCTCACCGACTGCGACTATGTTGCCAATATTGATTTTGAAAAAGTCCTGAAACAGCATATCAAAACAGAGGCAGATATTACAGTTGTTTATGGCAAATATGATTATGATAACGAAGAATCTTCCGGTGTGGATGTTCTGGAACTGGATGAAACCGGCAGAGTCAATGCACTGCTGATTGATCCCCAGATCTCCGGCACATGTAATATCAGTCTGGATATGTTTGTCATCAAAAAAGATTTCCTCCGGAAACTTGTCAAAGATGCCGCAAGCAGAAACCAGTACAGTCTGATCCGTGATTGTTTACAGCCGAATGTGAAAGAATTCAAGATCATGGGCTATGAATTTGACGGCTATTTCAGCCGGATTGACAGCAAGAAACATTATTTTGAAGCCAATCTTGCATTGCTCAACCCGGAAAACAGAAAAGCACTGTTCCAGGCGGACAAGCCGATTTATACCAAGACTGGCGACAATGGTCCTGTGAAATATGGTCTGGAGTCCAAAGTCAGCAATTCCCTGATTGCAGATGGCTGCATTATCGAAGGGACAGTAGAAAACAGCATCCTGTTCCGTGGTGTCAAAGTCGGCAAGGGCAGTGTCATCAAAAATTGCATTCTCATGCAGGGGACGAACATCGGCACAAACTGTTCGTTGACAGGGATTATCATGGACAAAAACGTCACAACAGAGGACGGACGTGTCATGACAGCTTCTGACACCTATCCTGTTTATATCGGCAAAAATGCCAAGCTCTAAGTAAAGGTGATACATTTTGAATATCCTATTTGCGGCAAGTGAAGCCGTCCCGTTTGCCGCCTCCGGCGGTCTGGCGGATGTGATCGGTTCTCTCCCGAATGCAATTCATAACAAAGGACATGAATGCCGTGTTGTGATTCCATTGTATAAATCCATCCGTCCGGAATTCCGGTTGCAGATGACATTTCTGACGAATATTACAGTAGACGTTTCCTGGCGGAAACAATACTGCGGTATTTTTACGGCAATCTGGAACGGTGTGACGTATTATTTTATTGATAACGAGTATTATTTTGGTCGTGACGGTCTCTATGGATTCTATGATGATTGTGAACGTTTTGTGTTCTTTTCCAGAGCCGTTCTGGAAATGCTGCGCTGTATTGATTTCCAGCCGGATGTGATTCATGCGAATGACTGGCAGACAGCACTGATCTCTGTTTTTTATCAGGTATTTTATAAATATCAGCAAGGCTATCAGAATATCAAGAATATTTTCACGATTCATAATATTCAGTACCAGGGCTGTTACGGCAGAGAAGTCCTCAATGAAGTCATGGGCATCCCGTTGTATCACATGGGAATTCTCGAATATGACGGTGCAATTAACATGATGAAAGGCGCAATTGAAGCCGCTGACAAGATTACGACAGTCAGTCCGAGTTATGCCTGGGAAATTCTTGATCCGTATTATGCACATGGACTGGACAGGATTCTTGTGAACAAGCAATATAAATTATCCGGGATTTTAAACGGCATTGACCAGAATCTGTATAATCCGGAACAGGATGAACTGATTGCCAAGAAATTCAGCGTGACAAAGCCGTCCGGCAAGAAAGCCTGCAAAGAAGCATTGCTCAGTGAACTGGCATTACAGGAAGGCGATGAGCCGATTATCGGCATTGTCACAAGATTTGTGTCTCACAAGGGCATTGACCTGGTGCGGTATGTCTTTGAAGATATTCTGAAACTTGGCTATAAATTTGCAATTCTGGGGAGCGGCGAAAAAATTTATGAAGATTTCTTCTCGGAAATGCAGTCACGTTATCCGGACAAAGTCAGCGTCACACTGGGATTCCATCCGGATTTAGCCCGGAAAATCTATGCCGGCGCAGATATGTTCCTGATGCCGTCCCAGAGCGAACCTTGCGGACTGGCGCAGATGATTTCCATGCGTTACGGCACAGCACCGATTGTGCGGGAAACGGGCGGACTCCGGGATTCCGTGAAAGACAGTACTGCCGGAAATGGCAACGGTTTCACGTTCAAAAGTTACAATGCACATGATATGCTCGATGCCTGTGAGAGAGCAAAATCCTGCTATGATGATAAAAAAGCGTGGCGTGCTTTAATCCGTCGTGCGATGAAAAGTGATTATAGCTGGGATGTTTCTGCGGATGAATATATCAAAATTTATCTGGATCTTGTTAGTCATTAATTTATTAAATCGCAAAAAAATTACAAAAGCCCTGTGTGATGCAGGGCTTTTCTGATTTTGAAATCCTGAAATAATTCTTGCAATCCTCAGGAAATTATGGTATAATAAAAATAAATACTAGCAATAATATTTCACAGAAAGGAGTCTTGCCGTGAAACGGCTTACCATCGGAATTTTAGCGCATGTGGATTCCGGAAAGACAACACTCGCAGAAGCAATGCTCTATACTGCCGGAGAACTGCGGAAATTGGGACGTGTCGATCATAAAAATACATTTCTGGATACAGAGCAATTAGAAAAAGAACGAGGTATTACGATTTTTTCCAAACAGGCAGTATTGCATTTTCCACAGCAGGAAACAGAATTTGTCTTATTAGATACACCGGGACATGTGGATTTTTCGTCTGAAATGGAACGGACTTTACAAGTTCTGGATTATGCCATTTTAGTGATCAGTGCATCCGAGGGGATTCAGAGCCACACAGAAACACTTTGGAAATTACTGGAATATTTCAGAATTCCCGTTTTTATTTTTCTCAATAAAACAGACCTGGCTTTCCGTTCTCCTACGGAAATCATGCAGGATCTTACTAAACATTTTAGTCCCTGCTGTATTGATTTTACAGATGCTGAAAATTTGGAAAATAATCCTGATTTTTGCGAATTACTGGGCGCATGTGATGAATTGCTCATGAATCAGGTACTTGAAACCGGATTCGCAGAACCGGAAGCCATTGCACAGGCAATTTTGCAACGGCATGTGTTTCCCTGTTGTTTCGGATCTGCCTTGAAATTGCAGAAAATCCCGGAATTTCTGGATGTTTTGCAGACGTTCACGCTTCCACTGCCGGAACGTCCGGACTTCGGTGCAAAAGTCTATAAAATTTCAGAAGACGACCAGGGCAGACGGCTGACGCATCTGAAAATTACCGGAGGGACGCTTCATGTCCGGGATATGTTAAATTATAATAATATCTCTGAAAAAATTAGTCAGATCCGGATTTATTCCGGTGCAAAATTCCAGACTGTGGATGCCGTGCATCAAGGCGCTGTCTGCGCTGTTACGGGATTAGCAGAATCCTGCGCCGGACAGGGATTCGGCTGTGAATCCAGTTCC
>CAMWJT010000136.1 GCA_947174625.1 uncultured Ruminococcus sp. | reverse complement strand
GAAAAAATATATTTGACAATTCCTATAGATATAGTATAATATAATTAAGCCATTAAAATGTGAGAGAATATTTAATACTATAGGAGGTGTTTTATGAGAATATCAACAAGGGGACAAAATGCAATCAAACTGATGCTTGACCTTGCTACTTATGATAACGGAGAGCCTGTGAAACTCAAAGACATTGCAAAAAGACAAAGTATCTCAGAAAAATATCTGGAACAAATCGTATCTGTTTTGCAGAAAGCGGCATTGGTAAAAAGCTTTAAAGGATCACATGGAGGTTACATGCTGCAATATCCACCGAAAGAATATACAGTTGGATATATTCTGAAAACTGTTGAGGGTAATATGACGCCTACAGACTGCGTTGGAGAAAATGCTGTTATTTGTGAGAACGGAGGAATTTGTGCAAGTCATCGCTTATGGCAAAAACTCTACACGGCAATCAATGACGTACTGGAGGGAATCACTTTAGAAGATATGCTTGAGTGGCAGAGTGAACTTTGGACAGATCAATATGTAATATGAAGAAAGAAGGGAATTATATGGATAGAATCATTTATCTGGATAATGCAGCAGCAACAACGCAGGTGAGTGAGGCAGTTCTGAATGAAATGCTTCCGTTTTTCAGACAGACTTACAGTAATCCATCAGCAATCTATAGTTTTGCAGAAGAAAGCAAAAAAGCGATAGACAAAGCAAGAACACAGGCAGCCCAACTGATTGGTGCAAAACCTGAGGAGATCTATTTCACAGGCGGCGGAAGTGAATCCGATAACTGGGCATTGAAAGCAGCTGTCGAAGCGTATTCTGAGAAAGGAAAACATATCATCACCAGTAAGATTGAACATCATGCCATTCTGCACACCTGTTCCTATTTGGAAAAGCTAGGATGTGAAATTACATATCTTGACGTGGATGAGAACGGAAAAATTTCTCTTGACGAGCTAAGAAATGCAATTCGTCCGGATACGATATTGATTACCATCATGACAGCAAACAATGAAATCGGAACAATTGAACCAATCGCAGAAATTGGCAAGATTGCACATGAGAACAGAATTCTTTTTCATACAGATGCGGTGCAGGCATATGGTCATATTCCAATTCATGTGGACAGAATGCAGATTGATATGCTTTCCGCAAGCGGTCATAAATTCAATGCACCAAAAGGCGTTGGAATTTTGTATATCCGTAAGGGTGTAAAAATCCGTTCTTTCATTCATGGCGGTTCACAGGAGCGAAACAGGAGAGCAGGTACATCCAATGTACCATCCATTGTTGGACTTGGTAAAGCTGCACAAATTATGGAAGAAACCATGGCAGAACGAATCCAGCAAGAAACAGAAATCCGTGATCATTTGATGAAACGAGTATTATCTGAAATTCCCTACACACGTCTGAATGGTCATCCGACAGACAGACTGCCCAATAATGTGAATTTCTGTTTTCAGTTTATTGAGGGTGAATCATTATTGATACTGTTGGATCAGATTGGCGTATGTGCGTCAAGCGGTTCTGCCTGCACATCCAACTCGCTTGATCCATCTCATGTATTGCTTGCAATTGGACTGCCACATGAGATTGCACACGGTTCATTAAGGCTGACTTTATCGGAAGAAACGACATTGGCGGAGATTGATTTTGTCGTAGATGAACTGAAAAAAATCATTGAAAGACTTCGCAATATGTCGCCGTTGTATGAAGATTTTATTAAAAATCAGAAAAGAGGTTAAAAAATGTACAGTGAAAAGGTGATTGATCATTTCACAAATCCACGAAATGTAGGAGAAATTGAGAATGCAAACGGCATTGGAACGGTTGGCAATGCGAAATGCGGAGACATTATGCGTATGTATCTGGACATTGATGAACAGGGTGTTATTAAAGATGTCAAATTCAAGACATTTGGATGTGGCGCAGCAGTTGCAACAAGCAGTATGGCAACAGAATTGGTAAAAGGCAAAACCGTACAGGAAGCACTTACTGTTACCAATAAAGCGGTCATGGAAGCACTGGACGGATTACCGCCTGTAAAAGTGCATTGTTCCCTGCTTGCGGAAGAGGCAATTCATGCGGCACTGTGGGACTATGCGGAAAAAAGTCATATTGTAATGAAAGGCTTGGAAAAGCCATCAGATGATATTGCTGAAATTGTCGGTGATGAGGAATATTAATCATGGGAAAACTGAATCAGAATAAAGTAGACCATATTGTTCAGATCATACTGCGTGATTATGAAGATAGTAAATATATCAATCACACTGATTTATATAATCAGCCTGACAAGAAAGCAATTATTGATATTGTTGAAAAACTGCTTAAAGTTCTGTATCCTGGATATTACAGCGATAAGGTCTATAAAATTTACAGCCTAAGGAATAACATGTCTGCTGCGATAGAAGATATTATTTTTCATCTGAATAAGCAGATTATGATCGTATTGAGATATTGCTTTCCTTTTACGGAGATGTCGGCTTCGGAGCTGGAAGAAAAAGCAGAGAATATGACATTTAATTTTATGGAGAAAATACCGCAGATAAGGGAATATCTTGAAACAGATATTCAGGCGGCATACGATGGCGACCCTGCTGCAGAAAGTAAAGCGGAAATTATTTTATCCTATCCCGGATTATATGCGATTTCGATTTACAGAATCGCTCATGAATTATCTTTGATTGGCGTACCAATGATTCCAAGAGTCATGTCGGAATATGCTCACAGTACTACGGGGATAGATATTCATCCTGGTGCGGTCATAGGGAAATATTTCTTCATCGACCATGGAACGGGCGTTGTGATTGGCGAAACAACTGTGATAGGCGATCACGCTAAAATCTATCAGGGAGTGACACTTGGAGGTTTGTCTACAAAGGGCGGACAAAATCTGAAGGGGGTGAAACGTCATCCCACGATAAAAGACAATGTGACAATTTATTCCGGTTCTTCTATTCTCGGTGGAGATACCATAATTGAAGAAGATGTTGTGATTGGCGGAAATACATTTGTTACAGAATCCGTTGCGAAAGGGACAAGAGTAACTGTAAAAGCACAGGAACTGCAATTTAAATAACTGGAGGAGATAGAAAAATCATGACAATATATGAATATCAACAGGAAATTCTTCGGTTGAAAAAGGCAAAAGACATTTGTATTCTTGCCCATAGCTATCAGGCAAGAGAAATTACAGAGGTAGCCGACTTTACCGGAGATTCCTATCAGCTCAGCGTACAAGCAAAGAATGCGTCGCAAAAAACTGTTATTATGTGTGGTGTACGTTTTATGGCGGAAACTGTGAAATTACTCTCTCCAAATAAAACAGTGCTGCTTGCAAATGCTACTGCCGGATGTCCGATGGCAGAACAAATGGATAAGGAGCTGATTGAAACGGTCAAAGAGCAATATCCCGGTTATACGGTAGTCGCTTACATAAACACGACCGCAGAGCTCAAAACCATCTGTGATGTTTGTGTAACTTCATCTTCTGCAGTCAAAATTGTCCGAAATTTGCCGAATAAAAACATTCTGTTTATTCCGGATTGCAATTTAGGCGATTATGTGGCAAAGCAGGTACCGGAAAAAAATCTCAAACTTCTACAGGGCGGTTGTCCGATTCATGCACGGGTTTCTTCGAAAGATGTGAAAGCGGCGAGACAGGCGCATCCAAATGCCGAAGTGCTGGTTCATCCGGAATGCACGCCTGAGGTATTGACACTTGCAGATTTTATCGGTTCAACTTCAGCTATTATGGAGTACGCCAAAGCATCTGACAAATCAGATTTTATAATCGGCACAGAAATCAGTATTGCTCAGCATCTTTCCTATCAGTGTCCGAAAAAGCATTTTTATACACTGTCCAAAAACTTGATTTGTCCGAATATGAAAGCAACTTCTCTTATTGATGTATATCATGCCGTGTCGGGTGTGGGTGGAGAAGAAATTCTGCTTGATGATGAAACTGTTAAAAAAGCACGCTTGTGCATCGACAGGATGATTAAATTGGGGTGATGCGATAAATAAAAAGTCTATTATTGCCATGAGTGCCGCCACGAAAGGACGGTCTGTAGTGCTCAGCGATACAGTTGTCGGCGACGGAACTATTTTTTCTGTAAGATAAATAATAATTTAGGGAGGTAGAATATGGAATTAACATTACAGCAGATTTCAGCTATGCCCGATGATTCTTATATATATGTTGATGTGCGAAGTGAAATCGCTTATCAGCACGGTCATATAGCGAATGCTGTTCATTGGAACGGTATTGACAATATCATATTTCCTGAAAACAAGAGGATTATTATTTATTGTACTTATGGTGAACATAGTATTCCTTTGGTTAAAAAGCTGAAAAAACGTGGATATGATGCATATAATTTATCAGGCGGTTACAGAGAGTGGCTGATTTATAATTCTGAAGAACTTAGCGATGAAGAGATCAATAGATATGAC
>CAMWJT010000135.1 GCA_947174625.1 uncultured Ruminococcus sp. | reverse complement strand
AATCTCCAAAATATCCACATAAAAAGGGAAAAATTTTACACATTATAAAATTTTTTTTTTAATTTTTTTAAAATTTTTTTTAAAAATCCTGCTCTGCTCCGGATTCTGATTCTGATTCTGTAGGCTCTGCAATCGGTGTGCTCAGAAATTGTGCCGGGACATTCTGTGCAATTATAGTATCAATCGTCTCACGATCCCAGGTCTTGGCAGATCCTCCCAGAGCATACGGCACATAATGCTTTTCAATTAATTTATCTGTGTATGCTTCATACGGATAAACCCGGACATCTGTAATATCCTGGTCATAATGCGTGATTAACGGTGTGAGCGTGACGTTCTCAACTGTGATAACACCCTCGGTATCCCGGCAGATCTCAAAATTTCCCAATCCGCCGATCATGTTGAAATTATCCGTCTGACCAGAAATAAAATTCCCCAGTGAATAAAATACAAACCCCTGTGAACCGTCCGCCCTGGTGAGATATTCCATCGTCTGGAGTGTATGCGAACCCGTCCCGATGACGACATCTGCACCCCAGTCAATGAATTTCTGTGCCAGCTCCCGGATGGATTCGCTCACTTCATGCGTGTCCTCTTCGCCCCAGTGTGCCGAGACGATCACACAATCCGTCTGCCTGGATAATTCCTGAATCTGCTTTTGCATGAGTTCTTCATTCTCTGTATAGACAATCTGTAATTCAGAATCTTCCGGCAGATGATAACCGTTTGTATGCTGTGTATATCCCAGAAATCCAATATCAAGCCCCCTGGATCGCAGAATCCGGTAATTCTGCATATCTTCTTCATCCTGATAACCACCAATCACGGCAATTTTGTCATCATGATCTTCGGTCTGTTCTTTCCAGTATTCCAGACTGGCAGAGAATGCGTTCATGCCCTTGTCAAGCATATGATTATTGCCGATATTGAACACATCAAAGCCAATATCAATCAAATCATTTCCCAGTTCCACGGGAGAATTGAAATTCATTTTTGTGCCGGTCACTTCATAGCCCTCACCGCAGATCATGCTTTCCAGATTGACAAATGCAAGATCTGCGGATTCGATCTGATCCGCAATATTCTCATAGCAATAGTGAAAATCATAGTCTCTTTTCTTGGAATTATTGTGTTCCTGCGCTGTCTGGTACACATAAGAATACACCAGATTATCCCCGACAGCAGCGAAACGCACACTGGTTGCCCGGAACGGCGGTTCTGTTGTTTCCTGTGAGGGATCGGGGATGCCGATTCTGGAAATATCAATCACATGATCTTCTGAATCTGCGGCATGACAGCCTGTCAGGAGCAGAGCCGTCAGCACAACTGCGGCACAGCGTTTCATAACACAGCCACCCTTTCTTGCAAAAAAATTTTAATTCAATTTAATTCAATCAAATTTATTATACCACATAATCCGACAAAAAGCAACAAAAATTTAAAAAAATTAAAAATATCCGGAATCATTTTCGTATAATCCGGCAGAAACAAGTAAAAATAATAGAAAAAATAATTGAAAAATAAGCAGGTGAAAGCACTTGAATCATCAAAATTATCAAAATTATCAGAAACAGAGCATCCCGGAATCACTCCAGGAAGCTATGGCATTTGTCCGGCAGATCGCCGGAAACAGTTCCGATTTATTAATCAATCCCATTACCATCGGCGGTATTCCCTGTGCAGTCTGTGGCTGTGAGGGGATGTTCTCCACAACGATTATGACAAGTCTGATTATCGAACCTTTGACGAAAATCCCCCGGCAATCTTCCTGCAACGCTTTATTTTCTCATATCCAGGATAATTTACTGCTCTCTATGGACAGACCGATAGCCCGGAATTACGGCGATTTTTTCAGATTATTACACTCCGGGTTTGTGATTCTGCTGGCAGAGGGACAAAACAAAGCCCTGGCATTCGGTGTCCAGGGTTACGAAAAGCGGAGTATCAGCGAACCGTCCGGAGAAGAAAACATCCTCGGCGCACAGGAAGGCTTTGTCGAGACCATCCGGACGAATCTGTCATTGCTTCGCCGGAGGATGAAAACACCGTTGCTCCGTTTTGAGATTTCCCAGATGGGCAGTCTGAGCCGGACGGACATCTGTCTTTGTTATCTGTCCGACCGTGTCCCACCGCAATTATTACACCAGATCAAGAAAGAACTGGAATCGTCCGAACTGGAAACCGTGCTGTCAACTGGTTATCTGCAAGCCTTTTTAGAAAAATGCCGGGGGAGCATGTTTGACAGCGTGAGCTTAACGCAAAGACCGGATGTACTGTGTTCCAAATTATTAGAAGGCAGAGTCGCCCTGTTCATAGACGGAACGCCGTTTGTGATTGTCATCCCCAAATTATTTATTGAAAATTTTCAGACACTGGATGATTATAATTACAAACCATTCTATGCCGCATTCAGCCGTTGGATCAAATATCTGGCATTCCTGCTTGCCATTCTGCTGCCGGCATTCTATATCGCCGTATCCATGCACCACCCGGAATTGCTCAACAGCACGCTTTTATTAATTTTAACAGATGCAGAATCCGGCGCACCCTTATCACTCCCCGTAGAGAGCATTTTTGTATTGCTCATGTATGAGATCATCCGGGAAGCCGGACTTCGTCTGCCCAAAGCCGTCGGCGGCGCAGTCAGCATTGTATCAGGCTTAATTATCGGCGATGCCGCCGTCTCCTCCGGATTGATCAGCACACCCATGCTCACCATGGTTGCAATCTCTGTCATTGCCGGATTCGTCACACCGGATCTGAATGCACAGATTACAATCCTGAGAATTTTATTTATTATCACCGGCGGATTATGGGGCTTATTCGGGATCGGATTACTCGGCATGATGCTGTTATATAATCTTGCCGCAACGGAAAACTTCGGCTTCCCTGCGACAGTACCGTTAGCGCCGTTCGTTGCAAGATCCATGCGTGATGTTGCCACAAGAGTGAATTTCCGCAGAATGCAGTCCGGGAACTTCACAGTAGAGGAATATTATGAACAAAATTAATGCAAATCAAGATTTTAATAAAAACAAATTCAGCAAATTCAGCAATTCCGGTCAGTTATTCTGTATTTTAGTATTATCCGGCGCATGGTCAGTGATCTGTGTCCCGGCACTGTCCGGAACAGGTCAGATTCTGGGGATTGCCGCCGGATGTCTGATGCAGATTCTGTTATGTCTGCCGATGCTGGCACTGGCAAGACAAGCCGGATCATTTGAAAAAATGATAACATCCCATAAATTTCTGGGAATCTGTTATATCTTGTTTTTTCTGTTATGGGGCGCACAGGGATTTTTACAGCTCTGGGATGCAGCACCGGCACAATTGCTCCCCACATCCGGCAAATTCACGGCAGCAGTCCTGATTACACTCACTTGTTTTTATACAAGCTCCTGCGGACTTCGTGCAACGGCAAGATCTGCGCCGTTTGTCATGGGATTATTTTTAATCTCCATTGCCGTGCTGATTCTGGGCGCATGGAAACGGATTGACTTGAGCCGGATTGCTCTGGAACGCAACGGCTTCTGGGACGGAATTCAGATTTATAATTCCCTGAGCGGCGAACTGGTGACAGCATTTGTTTTATTAGATAAAGCAAAAACCCGGAAAAATGCCGCAATGAACAGTTATTTGCTGTCAAAAGCCGGATTCTGTATTCTGATCCTGTTCCTGAGCATTACCGTCAATGGCAGATTAGCACAATTGACCGATTACCCATTCTTTATGCTGACAACGCTTTCACAGCCGTTACAGGGACAGCGAGCCGATGCGTTGTATATCCTTGTCTTTGTCATGCTGTTTCTCCTGCATATCACACTGCAAACCGGTGTTGTGGGGCATTTAGTAGAAGTCCTGTTTCCGGAACTGAACCGGTATGCCGCTCCGGCATCGCTTGCCGGAATGCTTGTATTTGCCTGGTTTCTGAATCCTGCTGTGATACAGGGGATCACTTCCGCCGTACTCCCGATACTTGCATTTTTAGTGCCGTTGTTCATCCGCACCAGACAATTTGCAAAATCCATCCGGAAACATCAGGAGAACTTAACATGAAAATTTTAAAAAATTTAAAAATTTTAATTTTATCCCTGTATTTCCCCGTCATCCTCACCGGATGCAGTTCCGAATCCATTGCCGACAGAGTCTATACCCAGGCAATCGGACTGACTTCTCAATCTAATCAATCTGATTCTATTACACTCTATACGCAGGAATTTAACCAGGATGCCGGGAAATCCGTCACTGGCGCAGACATCCCGGAAGTTCTCCGGCTGGAGCAAGCCATCAATGGCGGAAAAGTCTTCACCGGACACACGGAATTATTATGTCTGGACGGCACATGCACACTGGAACAGACAGAGAATCTATTATTAGAGCAAGGCTTGTCTCCGGCTTGCAAAATTCTCTATACCAATCCGGCAGTCTATTTTAAAAATCCCGACAGCACCGGGAC
>CAMWJT010000134.1 GCA_947174625.1 uncultured Ruminococcus sp. | reverse complement strand
GTTAAATATTTCTTGCATTTCTTCCAGTGTCCGACCGCCCTCCATTCTGGTGCATTCTTTTCCAGAATCATCCAAAAGAATTGTGCAGGGGACGTGTTTCACATGCAGTTTTTTAGCGAGTTCGTGACCGCCGTACACATCCTGGACATGGTATGCCTGGAATTTTGCACGAATCTGTTCCGCATACAGGATCGCTGCAAGCTGTGTTGCCGGGCAGGATCCACAATAGCTTGCATGGAAAAATAAGATTTTCATGGGATTTTCTAGAAATTCAGCTCCTTTCGGGCATAAGAAAACCGCCTGTTGCTGGGCGGTTCTGAATCATTTTATTTATCATATTTCTTCTTTAATTCCTGGATAGCATGCAGATACCATAAATCTATTTTATGCTCTGCATTTCCGTTCGCATCTCTGCAAACAGAATCTTTCACTTTATCTTTCTCAAATAAAGCTATTTTTCTATAGTATTCTGCTTTTAATATCTCAAGTTCATCCTGAAAAGTCATAATTTCATCCTTTTGTAAATAACTCCAATTATTTCACAAGCTTTTTTTATCATTTCATGCTGAAGATCTTCATCTGTGATATTTTCTCCTGCAATAATTCGATTATATACATTTTCTTTTGCTTGCTCTTTTACATCACCAATATCATCCAGAATATCCGGTTTTACAGATTCAGAAAATACCATTGAATATCGGTATTTTTCATCATACGCAAAAGCAATTTTTGAACCATCATAGATACAGGATTCCAAATCTTCCCAGCTGAATGAATACTGACTTTCACCTGTGACGTGATTATGTTCGTTGATGCTACCGTTCATTTCTTCTCCCAGAACAGCTGTTTCAACAGTCCATCTGTCACCATGCACTTCATAAACTTTACCAGAAGTTGTAATGACAAGACAATGTTCAATGTCACTATCCTGGTATTTTATTTCAAATTCTCTAAGTGAACGTGAGACAGCCACCTTATCGTGATAATCAATTTCGCCGATCAGCTCATAATAATGTTCATTATTACTGCTGCCTGTGCCGTTTCCTCTACCCTTCATTATAGCATTTTTGCGACTTGCTGTCAAGCCTGTTTGTCTGCGATTTCGGGAATTTTCTGAATCTCTTTCAATGTATTTTCCTGAATTTTTTTCATGGACAATATCAAAGAAACATCTGCACCAGGGATGCAGTGGCGGAAAATTCATACCTGGACGGCGTTCCGAGATCCGGAATCGCTCCCCGGTCAGGGATGCACACAGATCGCACGTCTTGCCATCGCAGAGTGCGACATACTCGTAATAAGTATAATCCGGGTCATTCAGGTAGGTTTGCATTGCCGCTTCATTCGCTAAGAACGTATCTTCCGTGAATACCAGGCGTTCTATGTTTCGCTGAGAAACTGTCTGGAATTTATTCAGCACAGATTTTGAAATATCTTTGTAGCTGTTGCCCCGGATCATGCCGTTGACTAACTGCGTCTGGAGTGTCTGTGTCAGAGCGTTCCGGTTGTTCCAGATTCTAGCTGAAAAATCCTGATTGTTGCACCAGTCCTGTCCAACGACAAGCCGGAGCATATCGCTGTCGATCCGATAAAAACTAGATCCATAGCCCATTTTTTCCGCAATGAAATTGCCGGATAATAATGCCATCTGCTGAAAATGTGCCTGTGCCTGTGCGATTTCATAAGCACCCATTTTCAGTTGCTGGATCGCAACAGAAGTCCGCAATCCCTCCAGACGATCGAGCTTGTAAATGCTTTCCCGGACCGGCGTAAGATGTGCATACTGCGGATATTGTTTCTCGAAATCCTGAATTTTCTCATACAGGAGCTGTTTGTCAGCATCTGAGAGCGATTGCAGTAAATTCCGGTACTGGATAACGTTATTTGTGCCGTATTTGCTGTAATAGGCGGCAATGTCCTGATCCATCTCCGCCGCCTCTTTGTTGTAATACTGCCGCAAATTCTGAAATAATGCCTGTTCATGGATTGCAATGCTGTTCTGCAATGCAAGCGTTCGCTGATCCCAGTAATTCGACTGATTAGCCATGTTCCGCACCTGTCCTGAAATGCAGATACTGATCGGATGCAGAACTGCCGTTCTCTTTGTCAATGTCCTGTATTTCCTGTTCCACATCATTCACAGCAGAAATCACGGATAATTGCGTTCTACGGCTAGTGATCCCGGACATCTGAGATGCTGTCTGTGCTTCTTCCAGAAGATTCTTCGGGACATTGAACGTAAATCTATAAGACAGATCTTTCCAGAGCTGTTTTTCAGATTCTGTCGTTGCGATCACGGATGCAACCAGCCGCCACCGCTGATTCATGCCACTAGCGAATTTTCGTTCTTTTTCCTTGGCACGATTACGCATAGGCTGTAGCTTGTACGCCAATGCCGTCCCGGAGCTGCCGCCAAATTCTTCGTCCGAGATGTTAGCGACCATTGCCATGGAGAAAATCAGCGTTTCTAGACGGTCTAACAAATTTTCCTGCGTGGTGTCGCCAGTTGTTTTTGTAAGAAATTCCACATCTACGGCACTGAGCATAGTTTCATCCATCGGCGGCACCTGGATCACTCTGTCTTGTCGGATTGTCCGGAGATTTTCAGGATCCAGGTCAACGCCCTTTAATAATAAATAATTGTCAGCGAATGCATCCACATCATTGGCTTTTTCAGACAATGCCTTTTCATAGGCATTAATCAGGCTTTCTTCATGCTCGAATGCTCCAAAACGTTCGTCATTTTCAATATATTCCACAATCGGAACACCGTCAAAAAAATGCGGTCTGGATTCGTCCATGAAATGCAGAGAACCCTCGTCCGTAAATTCCAGGATTTCAGATCTGGTATAGACAGTCCCGTGCATGACGTGATTCCGGTCAAAATAATAGCGAATCCCATATAACGGACGACGTTCCACAGAATCATCATAGATGATAAATGCTTCCAACGGCGTGAAATAAGTAATCCGAACATTGGCATTCTCATCCAGATAGCACAGTTCAAAGGCATTTCCGTAGATGCTGGAAATCTTGGACAATTCCGCAAAACTGTCATCCAGATCATTGGCTTTATGGATTTCCAGAATCTTTGTCAGAAAATTCTTGTCCGGACATTCCGTCTTAACTGGAATCCCGATAAATGCGCCGTTGAATGTATCAACAATATATTTCGGGATATTGGCAAGAATCCTGTTATCTGGTTTCCAGTCCGGCTTTCTGGGTTCTTTCAGAATCGGATGCCGGTTTTCGTACAGCTCCCGGAGATGCTGAAAACGGACACAATCCATCTTGTGTTCTTTCAGCCAGAATGCCAGCATATCTGTGTCGAGGATTTCGTTTTCTCCCATGATATAATATTCCAGCCGCCTGAAATGCGGCGCAGATGTATGCAATTACAATCCCCCCTGTATGCCCTGGATTCTGACACTTTCACGCATGATCGTATTGACGAAATAGCGCATGTCATCCATGGCATGATCGTTTTCTTTGATAACGCTGTCCTGACTGGCTTTGCTGTCCCAGCGGTACAAGCCGAATTCTCGCAGGATATTCCTGCAATCCGGAGAAATGAAAAGCCGGTTCTGCGCAAGCATTGCCGCTGTCCGCCGGATGCCGTCGACTACGTCGTTTTTCCCTTTCCGGACTAAGAAACCGTTCTGTCGCAGTTCCTCGATAAAGCTAGCCGCTGATGGGTCAACAATGACAGATTCTATTTTCCGGCTTCCGGCAAGTTCCTTAATTCTTTCCACATACTGCGAATTTGTCAGCAATTTTTGAGATGTCCTGCCACTATAATAATACTCTGCAATCCGGTAAGCTTTCCGCTTGTCGTATAGCCATAACCCTGCTGAGAACGCATTCAATGTACCATAATCGACAGAGATATAATATTTGCCGTTCGGGAGCTGATCCGGGATTCTGGTATGTCTGATCCTGTCAAACATTGGATAGACAAGCCCCTCAGCCAGAACCCACAAGCCTTTGATGTATCTGTCATAGAACACGCCGGAATACAGCGTAGTTGTCTTTGCAATTTTCTCCGGTGTCATGATCGGATTGTCCTGCATTTCAAAATGCAGATGCAACACGTCCGGGCGTTCTCCTGCATCCGTCTGCATGATCCAGGTTTTATAGAACCAATGCTCCGGAGAATCCGGATTACAGTTAAACCAGAGTTTCGCATTTTCAACCGACAGCGTTCTTGCAATTGCTTGATTGACAAAGCTCTCCGGCTGGAGTGCGACTTCGTCGAACAGAATCCCGGCGAGCGTGATGCCCTGCACCAGTTTATAGCTGGATTCGTCCTTGCCGCCGAAGATATAGAAATAGTTCTCATGACCACCGCCGGAGATTGTCAGGACGTGCTTGCTCCCGATATATTTCAGCTTGTAGTAATAAGTAATATCCGTCATCTGCTGAATGGTCATCAAGATATTTCGCTCTGTTGCCTGGAC
>CAMWJT010000133.1 GCA_947174625.1 uncultured Ruminococcus sp. | reverse complement strand
TTATTATATCACACTGATCCAAAAAAGTCAATAGAAAATTGAAAAAAATTTCAAAAAATTTTCTGTTTTTTGAAAAAATAAATTGTAAAATATTGGTTAAAATTTAGATGACATAAAAAACACCCCTGACAGCACAATCAAGGGTGTTTTCTGAGCCGGGATCATGAAAATCCCGATCATTAATGCAAGCCGAAACTGATTGAAAGTGCATTGTCTACACGATCCATCGCATTCGGGTCAAGTGATCCCATTTTGTCTTTGAGACGTTTTTTATCCAGCGTCCGGATCTGTTCCAGCAGGACAATGCTGTCTTTCTGCAAGCCACAGCTTGCCGCCTCCAATGAAATATGCGTCGGGAGCTTCGCTTTATCCAGACGGCTTGTGATCGCCGCCGCAATCACGGTCGGGCTGTGACGGTTGCCGACATCATTCTGAACGATAAGTACCGGACGGATACCGCCCTGCTCAGAACCGACAACGGGACTCAGGTCAGCATAATAGATTTCTCCACGTTTCACGGACATCATAACGAAAACAACTCCTTAGAATTTAAAAAATATTTTAAAAATATTAAAAAATCACGAATCAAGTTCAATTCTAGTATCGCTCTTTCCAGGCAATTTATACACGCAAAAGCAGATTTTGTCTGCTGTTATTAATTTATGCAAAAAATCTGCAACAGGTGCTTGACAAAATCCGCAAACTGTGCTATAATAATAACTGTCAGGAGATTGGGGTGTAGCCAAGCGGTAAGGCAACGGACTTTGACTCCGTCAGTCGTGAGTTCGAATCTCGCCATCCCAACTGATCGCAACACAAGCTCTCTATTACAGGGGAGCTTTTGTTGTTTAAAATGATCAGGAATCTTCCTCCAGGCGAAAATATAAATAATCAAAATAAATATGCAGATTTTTATAAATCCGGCTTCTTGCACGCTGAAGTGTACGGCATACCGTGGAGCTGTCAATGCCGAGCATTTCGCCGATCTGTCTGTGATTCAGATTCTGATAATAGTAATAACTGATCATTTCACGTTGCCGGGGTGTCAGATCCCGTGCAATGACATCCCGGAGCGCCTTTTTTGCCGTCTCCATCTGTTTGCGGTTTGTCGGTGCTGTTCCGGTAATTTCCCGGAGAATTTCCCGATCAGATTCGAGTTTATAAGTCGGGATTCGCTGGTGTTTCATGAAATTCTTTCAACTCCTTAATTTATTAATTTAATAATTATTTAAAATAATTTAAATGCTTGCGCATGTCTGTTATCAGATGTGTGATGTCATCCCGTTCTTTGCAGAGCATATCCCGCCTTGCAAGGAGCTGTTCCCGTTCTATGGTTTGGAATGTCTGATGTTTGAGCAGACAGTTTAATGTCTCAATGCGTTTCTGGAGCATCTGTCTGCTGATTTCGTAATCTGCAATTAAATCCTGCAATGTAATCCACCTTTCAGAAGAAATTAAAATTTGAAATAAAACATTTAAAGAACGTTTGTTCTTTTTTGATCTATCTTTATTCTACAGGATTTTTTTGCATTTGTCAAGAGGTTTTTTCAATTTATGCAAAAATTATCACAAAATTTTCAAAAAAATGTAACAAGTTTCCTGGAAAATTACCAGAATTCCCATGTACTCCGTCTGCATATGCCCGGTCATAAGGGACAAGCGCTGATTCCATCGCTTGCCGGTGCGTATGCCTGGGATATTACGGAGATTCACGGCGCAGACAGTCTGTTTGAAGCTGACGGCATTCTGAAATCCGCACAACAGGAAACAGCACGGATTTATCAGACCGGAGCGACGTTCTGGAGTGCCGGAGGGTCTACGCTCTGCATCCAGGCAATGCTTGCCCAGATGAAAGCAGAACGCAGGACAATGCTCGCTGCCCGGACGGTTCACAGGGCATTTCTGAACAGTTGTGTCCTTCTGGATCTGCCTGTCAGATGGATTTTTCCATGTTCCGGCTCTTTGATCGGCGGATTTTATGATTTGTCTGATTTTGAGCATGCCTTGCAGGAAGTATCTGAACCGGCTTGTATTTATGTCACATCTCCGGATTACCTGGGAAATTTGCAGGATATTGCAGGTTTGTCCCGGATCTGCCGGAAGTATGATGCAAGATTGCTGGTAGATAATGCACATGGAGCGCATTCCGCATTTTTGAGAGAGAATCAGCATCCCATTGCAAATGGTGCGGATTTTTGTTGTGATTCTGCACATAAGACACTCCCGGCGCTGACCGGCGGTGCGTTCTTACATGTCAGGAATGCCGAAGATGCCGGAAAAATCCAGTCACATATGCAGATGTTCGGTTCTACAAGTCCGTCCTATCTGATTATGCAGTCTCTGGAATCCTGTACGCATTGGCTTGCCGGACAGGGCAGGGAAGCGATCCGGCAATGTGAGGAATTTGCAAAGCAATGCAAGAAGCGATTATCTGAAAAATATGAAGTAATCGGCACAGATCCGATGCACCTGACAATCCGGGTGAACGGACTGGAATTTGCACGGATTCTCCGGGAGAATTACCAGATGGAATGTGAATATGCAGACAAGACTTGTCTGGTGTTGTTATTATCGCCGATGCTGACACAACAGGATTTTGATCAATTAACGGCTGTGCTTCTGGATGATTTAGATAATCCGGATAGCAGAGAATCTCTGCGGGCGCAGAATCCGCCGGAATTGTCCGGATTTGCAGAGTTTGTCTGTGATCTGCGGACAGCGGCGCTGTCCGATTGGGAGATACTTGCGCCGGAACAGGCAGAGGGGAGAATCTGTGCCACTGTGCAAGTTCCCTGTCCGCCAGCAGTGCCGATTGTCCTCAGCGGTGAGAGAATCACGAAAGAATCGCTTCAACTCATGCGGTTTTATGATCTGGACAGAATTGCTGTGATGAAATAATCCGGAAATTTATTTTCAGAAAATTTAGAAACGAGGGATTAGTTTGAAAAAATGCAATAAATTAATCATACTATTTTGTCTGTCTGCTTTGACAATCCTGTGTGCAGGCTGTCAGAAAGAACCAGATGACAGCATTCCGGAAAATACCATGCAGACAGAACAGGGATCTATCCATGATCCTGAAACTGATCCGGGAGCAGATTCAGAATCAAGATCAGGATCAGAAATGCCAATGCCAACAAATGTGCCGTTCCCGGAGTCAGATATGAATGCTGTGAACTTCAATGATGGCAATTTTGCATTTATCAGAATCCCGGATGATAGTACTGTCAAGGGTGAACTCTCTGTAGAGAATCTTGACGGAAATTTCATGCTGAAATTCACGGATCTGTCAACTGATTCTGGAAATCCGGCGGAATCCGTCCAGAAAATTCAGATTTCTGTCGGACAGTTGCTCAATCCGGATCAGTTAGAGAGTGTCCATAAAATCGACTTTGATTTATATCAACCGGAAGTTTCCGCAAATACTGTGATTTATGCCGAGACATTATGTGCAGACGGGAATATTTATAAATTTGAGAATGTTTCTGCCGGAAATGAAAATTTTTGTCATGCAGAATTTGAGTTTCTGCTTGCAGATTCTGGTAAATGCTGGGACAGCTCCATGCAGAATGTGAACGTGACTGTGATTCGCAGTGGGATGCAGGACAGTTCAGAATTTTATCTGGATAATCTTGTATTTTATGATGTCGAGGGGAATTCTATCCCATTGCATATCCAACATAACCGTTCTGAAAATGCAGAGATAACACAGGAATAAGATCATGAAAAAAAATTATTTAAAAAAATTAGAATATGCTATGATTCTCTTCTGTTCTGCCGGGATCATGTTATTGGCAACTGGATGCAGTTTTGCCGGTGTGACGTACCAGAATTATGTGCAAGCCGTCCTGGATTGCAGTTATCATGAAAATTATCAGCCGTATTGCGACATGACGGATCACACGACTTCGGAGGCGGAAGCATTATTTCTGAATGAAAAAATTTCACTCAGCACAAGAATCCGGAATTATTACGGTGTAAAATCTGATTTCATCAGTGAAGACATGATACAGCAATATGACGATTTTGCAGAAGAGATTTTAAAACAGACAAAATACACCATCCGGGAAGTGAACCGGACGGGAGATGTGTATCAGGTGACGTTGATTCTGTCGCCGGTGGATTTCTGGGAGCGGACAGCACCGGAGATCGAAGCATATTACGAGAATGATTTCACGCCGAAATATGCCAGGGCAAAAACACAGGAAAAAGCGGACATGTTAGAAGAAGTCTACGCCCGGCAAGTGCTTCAGATTCTGAAACGTTCTCTGAAAGACCTGGATTATTTAACACCTGTCCAGTATGATTTTACCATCGGGATGGGAGAAAACAGTGTCCGTGGGACAACCTGGCAGGAGATTGATGCCATTCTGTTAGATTATGCTCTGCGTGAATCCTGAATCCAATCATCCGGAAAAAATTCCGGATGATTTTTTTATTTTCAATAAAAAAAGCAGTCCTGCAAAGGACTGCCA